>VXOZ01000372.1:2891-5984 GCA_009839775.1 Chloroflexota bacterium
CGTTCTGAGGATTCACCGGGTCTTTCCGCCAAGGCGTGCGTTCGTAGACGTTGCGCATGTCGTGGATGTAATCGCTTTCGACGAAAAAGAGCTCGCCCAGCCGCCCTTCTTCTACGAATTGGTGGATGGCCGCAAACTGCGGGACGAAGCGGTTCACGTTGCCCACGGCAAAGCGCACGTCCGCCTCTTTGACTCGCTGCACCAAGTCCCACGCATGCGGCTCACTGACGGTCATGGGCTTTTCGCACAGAATGTGCTTGCCGTGGGCGAGGGTGGCAAGGCAGTGCTCGTAGTGCAAGTGGTCTGGCGTGCACACAGAAACCACGTGCACGTCGTCGCGGCCCACGGCTTCTTCAACGTTGCTCGTCGTGGCGATGCAGTCGAATTCTTGCCGCGCCTGCGCCAGCCGCTCCTCGTTGACATCACACAGCACCACCAACCGCACACCCGGTATCTGCCGGTACGCGTTCATGTGGCTGCGGCCAACGCCAAAGCCAAGTACTGCTACGCCAAGTTCATCCATGATCGCACCTGCTATTTTGTTGCTGCCGGTTTGTTAGGAGTATATACGCAGTTGGACGCAAAGACTCACTCTGCATTTGCGATTCAGTGTACGGAAAGATTCTTGGGAAGATTGCCATGGGGACGCAGGTTACAAACCTGCGCTACCGGAGTTTCTCCCACAGCACAAGTCCGGCGGGTTGCAGGCGGGCAAATGCCTTGCAGCAGTTAGGAGTCGCTCGCGTCATCCGCTAGGCTGGGCAGTTCGCGCATTCTCCACACTGGCGTGAGGAGCAGCCATAGGACGGCGGCGAGTTCACCCCCGGCGGCGATAAAGAGAGTAGGACGCATGCCAATGGTCTCGCCAAGAAAGCCGCCAATGAGCGCGCCAATTGGTATCAACCCCATCCCGAGGGTATTCATTACCCCGTGCATGCGCCCTTGGAAGGATTGCGGCGTTGCGGCCATCTGCAGACTCTCCTGGGCGATGCCGTAGATCGTGGCGCCGACGCCAAATACAAAACTGGCTGCAGTGAGCACAAAGACGATTGCAATTACGGACCCGCCAACCAGAGGCGTCGCCAAGTCGCTCAGTCCTGCCACTACGACGCCGATCACGATGGCGCGTCCGATGCCCAGCCAAGCGATGAGTCGTTCCGCCACGACCGCACCCGCCATGAAGCCAACGCTCCCCACGGAGAACATGATGCCGAAGGTCACGGGCCCGAGGCCGAGGTCTTTGCTGACGTAGAGCAGCCACACCGCTTCGAACATGGAATTGAAGACGGCGATACCGCCAACCACGCCCGCTATCGCCAGCAGCACACGGTTCCGCACGACAAAGTCAACTCCCCGCCAGGCTTCGCGCATGAAGGCGTCGCCACCCTCGGCGGGATCCGGTTCGGGCTCCGGTGCACGCATCGACTGGATCGCCAAGGCGGATACGACAAAGGTAAAGGCATCCACTACGAGCGCAATGGGCGCCGTGAACAGTTGCACAAGAATGCCGCCTATACCCGGAGCGACAACTTCTGATGCCGAGCGGCCGATGGCGAGCTTGCTATTCGCTTCCACCAACTCGTCACGCGTAACCAGGGAAGGCAGCATAGAGCGGCTGGCGACACCGAAAACCAATGTCAGCATGCCGAGCGCCATAGCAATGAGGTAGAGGTATTCCATGCGCAGCACACCCAACACGGCCAAGACCGGCACTGCCAGCAGCAAGATTGCGCGGCCGTAGTCCGTGGCGATCAGGATGGGGCGCTTCTTGCGCCGGTCTACCCATACGCCCGCGCCCAGTCCGAATACCAACGCCGGGGCGGTGCCCATGGCCATGAGGATGCCCATCTGAGCAGGTGTCGCGTCCAACACCAGCACCGCCGTAAGCGGCAGCGCCAGAAACGTAATCTGAGAGCCAAAGCGGGAAACGGTCGAGCCGACCCACAACTTCATGAAGTCGGGGTGCCGCCAGAGACCGGTAAAGCGGAAGACCATCGGTGAAAAGCTACGATCTAGGCACAGCAGCTACTGTGCGTCGGCTCCAGAAAGGGAGTTCCTTCCGGTGTGCTGCAGCGTTGGAGTAATTCACCCATATAATACAACTGTATCATACGCGTGAACAATTCGTACTCCTGCGAATTGCGTAGCGTGCGGGGCATCGCTTGGAGGTTAAGAAAGACCCTCAATTCGCGGGCTAGCGGATGCGTGAAACGGAGCGTCCCTACCGCGGCAGTTGGGCGCTGGGAATGGGAAATTCCTCGGTTTGCGCGTCGAGTGACGCCGGAGGGGAGAGCATCTCGTCCCCTGCGTCGATGGGCAGCGGTTCTTGGTCGCCTTCCAGGTGGACCTGCTTCCCGGCTTGTACGAACGCCGCGAAGAGCGGATGGGGGCGGTTGGGGCGTGACTTGAACTCCGGATGAAACTGGCTGCCCAGGAAGAAGGGATGATCGGTACGCTCCATGATCTCAACGAGACCGCCTTCCGGCCAGACGCCGCTCACCCGCAAGCCGTGTTCCGCCAGCACGTCCCGGTAGCGGTCATTCACCTCCCAGCGATGGCGGTGCCGCTCGTGCACCAGGGACTCGCCGTAGGCTGCCGCGGCAAGCGTGCCGGGTTCGAGCGCACAGGGGTACGCTCCCAGCCGCATCGTGCCGCCCTTCTGCGTCACGCCGCGCTGGCTCTCCATTTGATCGATCACCGGAACCGGTGTGTCCGGGTCGAACTCCGTGCTGTTAGCCCGTTCGCCTAAGACGGCACGCGCGAACTCGATGACGGCGACTTGCAGACCGAGGCACAATCCCAGATACGGTATCTGGTTCTCACGGGCAAAGCGCGCCGCCAGGATTTTGCCTTCAATGCCGCGCGGGCCGAAGCCACCCGGCACGACAATGCCGCGCACGTTGGAAAGATGCGCTTCGGGTCCGTCGGCTTCCACGTCCTCAGCGTTGACCCACTTCAACTCGAGGTTAACCTGATTGGCGGCGCAGGCATGCCGCAGCGCCTCCGTAACGCTCAGGTAGGCGTCCGGCAACTGGGTGTATTTGCCCACGATGGCAATTTCCAGAGGAGCGAGGCTGCACCTCACTTCCTCCA
>VXOZ01000372.1:5994-6601 GCA_009839775.1 Chloroflexota bacterium
CGTCACGTGCTCCACAATCTCTTCCCAGACGGAGAGGTCCGGTACCCGCGCCGGTAGGCGCAGCGCCCGCACCAGCAGGTCACCGAGGCCGATTTCTTCCAGGTACATCGGCACCTGATATATGGATGAGAACGTAACCAGCGGAATCACGGCCGGCTCGTCCACGTCGCAGAAGAGCGCAATTTTCTCGCGCAAATCGGGTGTCATCTCGTAGTCGGAACGGCAGATGATCATCTCCGGCTGGATACCGAGCCGCCGCAGTTCCTGCACGCTGTGCTGGGTGGGTTTCGTCTTCAACTCGCCGGTGGAGCCAATGTGCGGCAGCAGGGTCACGTGGATGTAGAAGACGTTCTCGCGCCCCAGGATGCGGCGCAGTTGGCGAATGCTCTCGATAAAGGGCAAGCCTTCGATGTCGCCGATCGTGCCGCCCACCTCCACGATGACGACGTCGGCTTTGGATGCTTCCCCGACCCGCAGGATGCGCTCGCGAATCTCGTCCGTAATGTGTGGGATCATCTGTACCGTGCCGCCCAGATAGTCCCCGCGCCGCTCTTTCTCGATCACATGCTCGAACACCTGGCCTGACGTCACGTTGCTCTCGCGGGAG
>VXOZ01000173.1 GCA_009839775.1 Chloroflexota bacterium
TCATTTTTGTATACTAGACAGATCGTAGGTACTTACCCCCGCGGGTCATCCTGCCGTCTCGGGTCTCGTATCCTCCGCGGGCGCGGACGTTGTATGCGCCCTCGACGTCGAGGGCGCGCACGTGTTCAGTGAACTTGCTCATGGATGGGTCACTCCCCGTGTTCAGCGCGTCTTTCCCGGCATACCTTCGACCTTGCGTTAGTTTGAGGTGGTCACTATGGGGCCTCCCCGGTTGGTGGTGCTCAATGATAGAGGACATTGTGCGCCAGCGTCCAATCAGAACACGCCACAACTAGCGCAATTGGCGCCAACAGGGGGAGGCAACGTCTGAGGGACCGCTAACGTACCAGCCTCTCCTGAAAGGGCGGAGCTCAGTCGCGCACCATTGCTGAGGAAGTTCGAGCCTCGGCAGGTCGTAGCTATCAACATGTGAGCCTTTATAGTGTCGAACCCTTGCTTTACATGCGCCGTCCACAAAGAGGCGCAAGACCCCGGCGTTCCGGACCGCCGCCAGGTGACGCCAGCCGCCCGGCAGCGCGTGGTCGTGGGTCACGTTCCTGCCGGCCTCCAGCGAGAGCACGTTGATTGGTTTCCCCAGCAAGTCGGCTGCGCCCTAGGCGGCGAGTGGCGGGCGGCGTATCTAGTGATCCGGGAGGTCGCGGATCGTTCGGCGACACAGATGCCGCGGCCGATTCTATGGGGTGGCTGGGTTCTCAGAGTCGATCTCTGAGCAACCGCTACTGTTGCAGGCCGCAACCCAATAGTGATTCTCTCTCCTGCTTGGGTCATTGTCGACATAGCTGGTCGAGGTCACGTCGGTGGCTCGCTCCCTGCAGAAGCTGGCATTGCCCCCGCTGTCGACTTTACAATACACATTGATGCCACCATCGTCATGGTAGACGTTGTAGTAGTCCGCCCCATCCACAGGGTCCCAACTGACCTTCACTTGTGAACCTTCCCAGGCTGCGCTAACGCCGGTCGGAGAGCCCGGGGTGTCGTCAAAAGAAACCGAGATGTTGAAGGAACCCACCCCTTCAAGGGCCCACACTTCAATATGGAATGTGCCTGACTCGGGTGCCGTCCATTGGCGGATGAGTGGGGAATCTGAGGAGTTAGACTGATCTATGAAACTGACCCTTGGATCAGGAGGGTCCTTGACGAGCAGACGGATTCTCGCAAGGCTTTCCCAAGTCACCTTTATGAGGTATTTCTGTCCCTTCTCGGCCTGAAATTGGAGGTAGGCGATACCTTCAGACTCACTCAGAGTCCCGCTTGCGCTGCCTCCCACCGGTACCTCTTCCCTCTGAATCTCAGGCTGGGCTGAGGCGGAGGCTGTCGTCTCCTCGTCAATGCAGCCAGCTTCAATCATGCGGGTCCGGACCTCCGGGTCCATGGTGGCTATGGCCTTCTCAACGGGCTCGAAATGGGGCCCAACGGTCAAGAACAACGAGATGACGAAATCGTCCTCCGTCTGATCACCCGGGTCCTTGAGGAAGTCGTCTACGGTCTCCTTGAAGATCCCCGCAAAGGCAATCTGAGCGTGGTGCCATTCGGCCACTTCCCTAGGGGGCTCCAACGCACTCATCTGCTTGTTGATGAAACCCAGGCCCGCAGAGAGGTCACTGAGGGAGTCCCCTTCTTCCCATGAGTTCACCTCCATCACAGTCTCGCCGCACACCATCGAGATGTACTCGTCAAGGGACGCTCTCGAAGTGGTTGGCAACTCGGTCTTAGGCGTAGCTGCGGAAGATTGTTCACCAGCGGTCGTTGCCGTGGTCACATCCTCTTGGACCTCTTCGTCGCCCCCACAGGCGACGAAGGCAAAGGTCAGCACAACGACCAATAGAGTAGATATGGCTGGGATACAGGGCCTAGCGATGTTGTTCACAGGAAGCCTCCGACACGTTTACCTGACAGCTTTTTTAGTGCCTTGGCCAATGTAACAACAAGACTTCGCAGCAAACAAGTACCAAATGCCCCCGGTCATCCAGGGCATTTGCCCTATTTTGGGGCAGTAAGTGTTCATGGCTCGCGCGCCAAGTGCTTTACCCAGTCAACTTGCGCCGCGCCAGCGGAGGAACAGGGATACTAGAACTCGGTCGACGATTCCTCTGCGAGCCGTTACTGTGGAGTGCTTGAGCTCCACCCCCGCGGAATCACACACGTCACGGTCGCTCCGCCCATAGCGCCACTCTCTTCGACGACAAGACGGCCTCCCAATCTCAGGGCGTCGCCGTCCATGTTCGCGAAGCCGTGACCGTGCTGCGCATAGTCGCCGGGAAGCCCTATTCCGTTGTCTGACACCGACAGCCGCACCTCCTCCTTCTCACACGCTAGGTGGATCGCCACCTTGCTTGCCTGGGCATGGCGGTAGGCGTTGGTGAGTGCGTTGTGAGCGATCGAGAAGAGCAGGCCCCTGGTCTCGGTGGAGAGGGACGGCTCGACTCCAGTCTGTGTCAACTCGCAGGGCACAGACGTGACGTTGGTGAAATTGGCGGCGTGGGACTTCAAAGCGGAACCCAACGTACGACCCTCGTAGATGCCGCCCACATTGATGGGGTGTCTCAGCTCCCAGATGGCGGAGCGGGACAGCCGGGAGGTCGCCTCCAAGGTGGCGGCCAGCTCCGGGTTGGCTACCCCGGCCTGGGCCCTGGCAGTGTCGACTCCGAGACCGATCATGTACGCCAACTGAGCTGTGGTATCGTGGATCGATTGAGAGAACTCGACCCGCTCACGCTGCTGTTCGCGCTCGCGTTCCACAGCCTGCCTCCACCTCACTCGCTCGAACTTGGCGATGATATTGACGATAGCGGCCACCGCAAACATGACGCAGATCCGGGCGAACAGGGTCTTCTCCTCCGTCCCAGCAGTGTCAATCCGGTCCCCAATGGTCAGGCTGATGACCAGATACAGAACGGCTACAAAGGTCGCGCAGACCATCGTGAGCCGAAAAGACGTGAGAACCACCGCGTACCCGGCAAGCTGAGGGTAGTACAGCAAGTGCAAGTAGTCGTGACCGAAGCCTTCGCCTGCTGCAATGGCACTCGAGAGTATGAATACATCCAGCGTTGCATTTAGGAGAATCCAGCCCCGCGTCACGGCCTTCTCCGTCGCCAGCCGGTAGTGCGTGTATCCGTTGAGCCCTACAAACAGCAAGATTGCCGGCACGTAGACCGCAAAAGTCTCCTGCCAATCCACAGGTCGGTACACCCACAGCACGAGACCAAAGGCGAGGATGAACCAGCGTGCCCAGACGAAAGTCCTCGCGAGAAATCTCAACCCGTCCGGGTCGCCGTCGCTGTGCTCCCAGCCCATCATGCCAATGGCACCTGCCGCCGAAGTGATCAGGAGGACGGCCCGGCTGTATCGGGAGACTTGAGTCGTCTCCCTTTCGAAACACCGCTGATTCCTCGGGTGAATGTCCCTAACTCTCCGGGTCATAGTCGTCCAGCAACCCGTTCCGAGCTGCCCAAAGCACCAGACTCTGCATCGAGGTAACGCCCAACTTCTGCTGGATACCGTAGATGGCATTTCGCACTGTCACCGGCATAATGCTTCTCTGTTCCGCTATCCGGGCATATGACATCCCTCCGGCAAAAGATACGAGTATCTCCCGCTCCCTCGCAGTCAGCCCTGCGGCGTCGGCGGCATCGCCCGCCTCTGAGACACCGCGGACCGCCGCGACTACACCCCGCACAGCCTCAGCGGGCAAGCGGAACTCCCCTCGGTACACACCTCGCAGCGTCGACAGAAGCCGTTCCCTGTCGGTTTCCTTCTGAAGATAGCCTGTTGCTCCAGCGGCCACCGCCTCCAGCACCGCCGTTTCCTCGTTCGCGACCGTCAGCATGACGACTCGCGTATCGGGGGCGGAATCCATGATATCGCGACAAGCTTCCACTCCGTCCTTCCTTGGCATCATGACGTCCATCACCACTATGTCTGGACACAACTCGGCCGCCACTCGGACTGCCTCCACGCCGTCCGCCGCTATTCCCACAACCTCGAACTCGCCAGACTGCTCCAGGACGTATTTGAGCCCCTCCCTCACAATAGGGTGGTCGTCTACCACCAGTACTTTGATGCGCTCGTTCGATTCCATGCCAGCTTCCTCTCTACACGAAATACCGACGAGGTTACGGAACTCACTATTGCGCTACCCAGATGGTGTTCTACGTCTTCCATTGTCCTCGTCGGAACCGTTTCGTTCATCCGCTAGTGCCAAATACTCGCCCAAGAGGGCGGGAGAAGTTTCAAGTCCCCCGTAGAGTTTAGCTACGAATGAGCGGGATTGCGTAGTCTCGAACCCTCGCTTTACACGCGCTGTCTTTCAAAGATAGCGGCCACTTGCATGTCGCTCAGCGCCCGGTTGTAGAGCCGAACGTCGGACAGGCTGCCGCTGAAGGGGCCGATTTGGCCGTTGCCGATCTGCAGCGGTTCTTCGATTGAGAGGTCGTAGTCGGCGGCGTTAAAGGGCGCGGATTCTGCTACCAGTGCGCCGTCCACGTACAGCCGCAGTACCCCGTCAGCGCGAACGGCAGCCAGGTGATGCCAGCCGCCGGGCAGCGCGTGGTCGTGGGTCACGTTCCTGCCGGCTTCCAGCGAGAGCACGTTCCCCGACGGCAGCGTGCCGCAGAAGAGGCGGCCTTGGTAAACGGCCATCGTCCACGCGCGGCGGTAGCGCACGTCCGGCGTGGTGTCGAGCTGCCCCGTATGCGCCCACTCGCCTTCGCCGTCGTAGCGGTAGACAGAACCGGCGGGCAAGGTACCGGCGTAGAGCTTGCCGTTGTAGACCATCATGCCCATGACTTCCAGCTCCTCGCCCAAGCGCCCGCAATCGAGCCACGGCAGGCCGTCGTCCTGGCGGTACACGGAGCCGCTGGGCCACACGCCGGTATGCAGCCTGCCCTGGTACGACGCGAACGAATAGAGCTGGGTGGAGTCGCTCGCATTGCCGCAGAAAGACCAGCGCTGCCCGCCCTCGTAGCGAAACACACCGCCCACGTCGTAGCCGGTGGCGTAGAGGCCGCCCTGGAAGACACCCAAAACCGCGACCCGCGTGCCGGGATCGCCGCACGGCAGCCAGGTCTTGCCGCCCGCGTACCGGAACATCCCCCGGGAGTACATGGCCGAGCCGTAGAGTTCGCCATTGTAGACGGCTAAGCCGAACACGTCTTCAGCGTCACCGAGCTGGCCGCAGTCCACCCACTCCGTGCCGCCGGCGTAGCGGTAGACGCTGCCGCCCCGTATGCGGTTTGGCGAATTCGGCAGACTTGAGCCCTGCGCGCGGTAGCAACTCACCGCCGCGTAGAGATCGCCGCTGTGTTCGGCGAGCGCGCTCACGGCGTTGCAGCCGGCGGGCGCGCCGCAATCTTCCCAATCAGAGCCGCCCGTAAAGCGATAGACATGTCCCGTTTCATCTGCGCCGCCCTCATATGTGCCCGCATAGAGCGCGCCCTCGTGCACCGCCAGGGCCATGATGTGCAGCGCGTTGCCGGGACGGCCGTGGTTGGTCCACTCCGCTTCCAGCTCACCGTCGTCTATGCCGAAGAAGACGTTGCGCCAGTTGCTCTGGCAAGAGCCCACGCCCAGAGCCGACTGGATGCCGAAGTTGAAGCCGCGCCGGGTGGCGGGGAAGTACCGGCTCAGGATGTCGCCAGGGACGTCGGTGGTGACCCGGTTCGTGTTCACCCATGCCGCAATCGAGAAGTCACTGGTACCGAGCGCCAGGCTCTCGTTGTGCGGCACCGCGATACGCGCGCTGCGCCCGTCGAATGAGGCCGCGCCCGGCCCACCCCCCAGCGGCAGCGGCTCCGTAAACGCAAGCCCGCCCTCGCTCCTTCCGTGATTGCCGTTGCCGGAGCGATCGTCGCAATCCCCGTCCAACGGCCAATGTCCCAATAAGTCGGCATCGACATTCACGTTCTGCAACCTCCCGCGGGCGCCAGCCCAAGTTCACGTCAATTATCTGCCGCGTCCCCTGTCATATCCTGTGCCTTGAAACGACGGCGCACTCTGCACTATACTGCGTGCGACACGTCAGGCAAACCTTTGCGCCAACACCAAGGAGGGCTAAGGGTCAATGCGGTTTTCCGGCAAGCTCGTTATCATCGCCGCCCTGGCAGTCACTGTGCTGCTTATCAGCAACGTGATCGCCGCCAAGCCCATTTCGCTCTTCGATCTGCCCTTCGAGTTCCTCGGCAGCACAGGATTCGTCGTATCCGTTGCGGTCATTTGCTTCCCGCTGAGCTACATCATCAGCGATATTCTCACCGAGGTGTACGGCTTTCGGGTGGCGCGCGGTGTGATTTGGCTGGGCTTTGCCTGCAACCTGCTCATGGTCATCCTCTTCTACCTCGGCGGCCTCATCCCCGGCGCCGTCTTCTGGGAAGACCAGGGCGCTTACGAAATCATCCTCGGCACTACCGGCTGGATCTTGGCAGGCTCGTTCGCGGCGTACTTGGTGGGCGAATTCGCCAATGCCACGGTAATGGTCATCCTCAAGAACCGCTCCGCGGGCCGGCTGTTATGGCTCCGCACCATATCGTCCACGGTGGTCGGGGAGGGCGGGGGCTGGTTCATGGTCTT
>VXOZ01000164.1 GCA_009839775.1 Chloroflexota bacterium
TTATTTTATAAATAGTGTTTTCTAATCCAACCCCCTCCGCCAGGGTAATTATATGATACACCGGCCCCAAATATTTGGTTGGCGCCGTTCTCTTTGCGTTGCACGTTCCGCACTGCCGCTCTCGTTAGCGCAGCTGGCCCGACCAGGAGCAATCATGACAGTTCGCGCGGCGGCTTTCTGGCGGACGGCCCGCACCCTAGTAGTTCAGTAAGATTGTGGTGATGGTGGAGTGCTCGTTCGCTCTTGGCTGGCAACGCGGGAAATCGGGCTCAGGTTGCGCGCACGTCTCGTGCAAACCTACACTACCGGCGGACGCAGGTTGCAAACCTACGCTACCGGCAGTCCTACCGGTCAGTGCAAACGTGTCGAACCGCACAGGTTACGAGACTGCGGTGCGTACCGCCCGCTCGATTTCCGGCATCATCTCCGCAACCGGTCTTTCGCCGGAAATTGCCTGGCGCAGCGGCAGTGCCAGATTGCGTCCCAGGGCCTGGCGGCCCAGCACCGGCGACGGGCTTTCTTGGTCGAGCAGGTCCAGGTATTCCATGTAACTCGGCGTAAAGTTCGTCACCAGCTTGGCCATGGGATACTTCCACTGCGGTTTGAACGGCAGCGTCATGCTGGTGTTGCCCAGGTAATCCTGCAGCGTCTCCCGGGTGTAGAGGAAGGTGAGCAGGTCCCAACCGGACGTTGCGTTATCGGCCACTTCCGGTATGGCGATTTGATGGGACCAGACCTGCGTTGCGCTCGCGCTTCCGCTCGGCCCTTTCGGCAGCGGCAACCAGTGAAACTGTAGATCCGGGTTGCTTGATTGTTCCTGCGACTGGACCCGCACGGCATGATTGATCGCGTCGGCGTTTACGACCGTCATTGAGGTGCCCCCGCGCACGAAGAGGCTTGCGGTGTCGATGTAGGGCGACGGATCGCCGCTCACGTTGTCTTCCGTGACCAGGTCGGCCAGGAACTGGATCGTTGCTTGGGCATCGGAGTTATTTACTACCACGGCGCCACCGTCGGCATTGCCCTGGAAAAAGCCGGTGTTGTTGCTGTAGAGCCACGTCAAGACTTGCAGCCAGTTAGGGCTGACGTGCATGCCCGGTCGTGTGACGCTATCGCCACTCCGCTGGGTGAGCTTGGCCGCGGCTTCCCGCAGGTTGTCCCACCCCCACTGCTTGAAGGCTTCTACGTCTACGGATACGCCGGCCTCTTCCATGTGCTTAGTGTTCATGGCCAGTCCGACGGCCTGCGGATCGTCGTAAGGGATCGCATAGACCTGGTCGTTAACTGAGGCGTACGGCAGCACTCCCTTGACGAATTGCTGCAGGTTGACGGTGCGCGGCCAGTCCAGATACGGGGTGAGGTCTCGCACCAGCGATGCCTCCGCCCAACTTGGGAGTGCGCCCATGGGCACGTGCACGGCGTCCGGGCCGCCTGTGCCTGCGGCTGTGGCTTGCGCGAGTCTATTCTCCACCTCACGTTGACTGCCGAGGAATACGGGCTGCAGCGTGTTGCCCGTGCGGGCGGCAAACAAGCCGTGGACGTCCGTAAGCCACTGCTGCGTGGGGCCGGAAGCCCAGGTCCAGAAGGTCACGAGCCCCGGTTTGCGGATGATAGGAATTGGCCCTTGCACCGGTGTCGGCGTTACCGGGATAAACGGCGTGGGCGTAGGCACGCACGGGCCGTCGCAGCGGCGGCGGTTCAAGCCGGCGCAGGCCGATAGGAGTGATGTTGCCGCGCCACCAATGCCAAGGGCGCCCAGGGTGCGGAGCACGCCGCGACGCGTGTGTTCAGATGGGACCAATCCAGATTTCATGAGGCGCTTACCTCCATATTGCGAGTGCCTGCAAGCGTTCTGTACTCCATGTATGCTTTAGCAAAGTGTGAGAGCCTGCTTAAGCGAATAGCATACCCTACCTATTCCTAGGAAGTCCATGTTTCCTCACAAGTCCATGTTTCCTCACAAGTCTACGCTCTTTAGCACAGTTTTGCCACCTGTTGGCAAATCCCCGCAAGACCTTTTCTTAGGAACTTCTTAAGTGGAAACCACACTTCCCAAATAACACTATGCTACGATGAAGTCAAGGCATCCGAACAAAGGAGTTTTAGGAGGGGACATCCATGCAGTCTACCGTACCGTGGCGCAGAGAGTTTCTTGCCGGGGCAATTGCCGCGGCGGCCTTTCTCGCCGTCTACTTTGTCGCCCGTTTCATCTGGCAGATTCCCGCTGTGCCGGAAGCGGTAGCGGAACGGATATTGAGCTTCGTGCCGCCCGCGCTTTTTGAGGCCGTAGTACAGGTGCTTGGCACTCTGGCAAAGAAGCTCAACTTCTATGCCATACTTATCGCCATTGTCGGCTTTGGCGGCCTCCTGGGACTGCTCTATGGCCGGCTGCTCGCCCGGCTCGGCCCCGGTGGCAGTGGTAATGAACGAACGCCGACGACGCTGCTCTACGGGCTGGGGTACGGTCTTCTGCTGTGGCTCATCTATGCGGTGACGTTGTCGCCGTTCATACTGCGCGGTTTCTTTGGCCTGGATGCGTCTGTGCCGGTCTACAATGCCGTGGCTACCGATGTGATCGCGTTTCTGGTTTTCGGCCTGGTGCTGGCCTACGTCAGGCAGCCCTTTACGCGCGAGGCGGTAGAGTCCGGCGCGGAAAACGTGATCTCCCGCCGCTCGCTCGCTCCCTTGGCCGCCTCCGGCCTGGCCGTGGGCGGCGCCTACATGCTCAACCGCACGCTGGGGGCGCAGTCGCAAGCGTACCTGGCCGGCCCAGTAGATACGACGACCACTTCCCCCACCGGCGAGGAAGTTCCCATCTTCCAAGAGGGCTTTGAGGGTCTGGAACCGCTGGTGACGCCCAACGATGAGTTCTACGTTATCTCGAAGAACGTGATCGATCCCACCGTGGACGTGAACGACTGGAATCTCACCATCACGGGCATGGTGGAGAATAAGATGGTTCTGGACTACGAGACGTTCACCGCGATGCCGACCACCCAGCAATACTGCACGTTGCAGTGCATCAGCAATGAGGTCGGCGGCGATTTGATCGGCAATGCGCTGTGGGAAGGGGTGCCGCTGTGGAACTTGCTGCTCCAGGCCGGTATCCAGCCGGGCGTGAAAGACATCGTCTTGCACGCGGCGGACGGCTACCAAGAGAGCATCCCCATCGAGAAGGCGCAGGACCCGCACGTGATCGCGGCGTTCCGCATGAACGGCGCGACATTGCCGAACAACCACGGGTTCCCGGTGCGCCTCGTGGTGCCGAACATCTACGGCATGAAGAACGTGAAGTGGCTGACGCGCATCGAGCCGGTAGACCACGACTTCAGGGGCTTCTGGCAGCAGCGCGGCTGGAGCGACGAGGCCATCATCAAGACCATGTCCCGCATCGACGCGCCGCGACACGGCGCATCGGTGAGCGCCAAGGTGGACCGGGAGGTCCTGATTGGCGGTATCGCCTTTGCCGGCAACCGCGGCATCGGCAAGGTCGAGGTCAGTATCGACGAAGGCGACAACTGGCAGGAAGCTATTCTCGGCAAGTCCCTCGCGCCGTTCTCGTGGGTGCAATGGAAGACCACGTGGGAGCCGCCGGTTGCGGCTAACTACAAGATACGGGTGCGTGCTTACGACGGCACTGGCGAAGTTCAGGACGAAAAGGAAGTGGAACCTGCTCCCGATGGCGCCTCCGGCTGGCATACCATCAGCACCCGCATCACCGGCATCAGCGACGGACAGAATTAAGAGAAACGCGGCTAGCCTATGGTTGAATACTGCTGAAGACTTTCCTCTTGGGGCGCGCTTCTATACATGTAGAAGAGGCGTGCGCGCTTGAGCGACTGCTCACCACTGAGAGGTCCCTACTCAAAGACAAGCACGCTTTTTCGAAGTCGCTTCCGGGTCACACCACAACTGTGGCCCGGAAGCTGCGCTTTTATTGGCGAAAGATGCGCCGATGGGACGTCGTACCGTGCCTAGAGATTAGACAAGCCTAGAGACGACTCGAAAGCGAAGCAATACCGAGGGTTCCAGACATGGCATCGAGGTCTTCCACGATTTCAGTTGCGAAGGCGATGCCGTCGCGCAGGAAGTTTTCTTTACGCTCCAGTTCGATCTCGCCGGGCAGGTAGATGCGGTCTACGCCCTTGGCCTTATCTGAGTCGCGCATCTGGCGGATTTGCACGTCCATGCGCTGCTTGAACTCGTCCACCGGCATCATGTGACCGACGTCGAGCGCCATGAAGAGTTGTCCCATGGCTTGCGGGGTATTGGGAATACCGCCCCGGCGCACGTCCTGACCAAAGAGCGCGCCTGTGAGCACGCCGCACAGGGCGTCGAGCACCACCGCCAGGCCGTAGCCCTTGGGGCCGCCCACCGGCGCCATGAGCGTGGCGATGCTGGGATCATCCGTGGGTACGCCTTCGGCAGTCAGCGCCCAGTCGAGCGGAATCGACTCGCCCTTGCGTTTCGCCAGCGCCACCTTGCCCGCCGCCACGACGCTCACCGCCATATCGAGCATGAGCGGGCGCTCCTCGTTGGCCGGGATGGCGTAGGCGATGGGCGTGTTGCTCAAACTGGGGGTGACACCGCCGTAGGGCGCCATGACCTGGATGCCGTTGGTGGAACAGAAGCCGATGGCGTCGTGGTCGAGGGCGCGCAGTGTGTAGTACGCGGCGGCGCCGAAATGGTTGCTCTCCCGCACGCCCACGGCGCCAATGCCAAACTCCTTGGCTTTCGCGATTGCCATGTCCATGGCCTGCACGCCCGCCACCTGTCCCATGGCATTGCGTGCGCTGATAATTGCCGTGGCGCCGTTGTCCGAAACGACTTCCGGTGTGGCGGTGGGATCGATGGATCCAACCTGAATCCAGTTGGTGTAGAGCGGGAGGAAATTGCTGCCGTGAGTGAAAACGCCGGTGAGATCGGCATGCACGATCGACTGTGCCACGAGAGATGCTTCCCCCGGCAGCATACCGACTTTGCAGAATGCTTCCGTGTCGAACTCTTCCATGGTTGTGGCCGGGACGCGGACAATTTCAGCTTCAGCGGACATGAATCAATCTCCCTAGCGTCTGGGAACTACAAGGCCTGTCGATGTCACGACAATTAAGAGAGGAAATGAAATTGGTAACTTAGGCTAGAGTTCCTCACGTGACATCTTCCGTTCCACTGCGGAAAAAGTGCAGCATTAGTATATCATTGAAGCCAGACGTCAAGTTACTCAAGTATGGCACTTTGGAGGCGCTAAAGGGTCAAGCCTTCACCCATGGAAAGGAACAAGTGTTGTCAAGCTTGGAAGTCTCAATCTACTGTCCCTTTTGTCATAGGTATACTGCACCTCAATTTGCAAAGGTAGAGTATCAGGCCAATTTCCAAACCCAGTATGCTCCAGCGATTTGGAAGAGTCCTGAGGAAGACCTCTGGTGGATCGGGGTCTGCAACTCGTGCAGGCAAGCAGTTCTAATCAAAAATGAGGCTGAGTGTGTGTATCCGGCCCCGCTACCTGCTCCTTCCAATCAAAGTATTCCAAGCCATATTCGGTCCGATTTAGATGAAGCCAAACTTTGCTTCAGTGTATCTGCATATCGAGCTTGCGCAGTTATGGCTAGGAGAGCCATACAGACCGCTGCAATTGATAGGGGCGCTTCAGGAGGTCAACTAGTCGACCAAATCAGCGCGCTGGAGTCGATGGGGGCGATTACTAAGGACTTAAAGGATTGGGCAACGGTTGTGCGTTGGGTTGGGAATGATGCCGCCCATCCGAACAAAGATCCAGTCACTAAGGATGATGCCGAAGCAGTGTTGAATCTCGCAGAACAGTTCCTAAACGTCATCTACGTAACTCCTGCACTTGCCCAAGCCACTCGGCAGAAGCGAGGCAAATAGATGACCGCTAGGAGTTGAGTTGCCTCTCTATAAGGACGTCCTGGAGACAAACTGTCCCACTTGAATTGTTAAGTTGCAATACGTGCATGTCGAGTCGCAAACGGGCAACCGACAACATAGCCTTTGAAGCGGATTAGAGCAGCCATACCACGGTCACGCCTTCACCTCATCGGGCGCCGGATTGTCCTTCGTAGCTCTCACCCTATTCTCGGCGCTATCATCAGTGCTCTACCGCCCGCGCGGTTAGCGTGTACCCTCATTCCACATTTCAGCGCGGCGCATGAAAACCCGTGAATCATTCACCCACTCCGCAAAGCCGATGCGCCGGTTGTTGGTTAGCCAGTTAATTTTCTCGTCCAGGCAAGCAGCAAGCGCAGCATCCTCTACAGCAAGGGAGAATCCGCCCAATTCAATGGCCTCATCGAGGGCCGTAACCACTAGGGACCCGTCGGCGGTGAGGGCGGCTTGGCGGTTACCAATCTCGCCCCTGGCCAATGCGTCGATCCCACCGGCGCGGAGGGCTGCAATGAGTTCCACCTCGCCCAGTTCATCTCCGAGATAGACCACTTGCGGCATGCTCTCATCCGGCGGGTAGAGGCGCTGCCTTCCGGTAAGGTTTTCCGTCGCGCCCGCAGGCGTGATGCTGTAGTCCGCGCTGCCGTCCGCGAC
>VXOZ01000388.1 GCA_009839775.1 Chloroflexota bacterium
TCGGCCCCCTGCCGGAAGCTGCGCTGGCGCGCATTGTGGAGACGCAGCGGGAACTAGGGCTTCTAGCATAAGTTGAATAGCCCTCCCTACATTCATTCCACGAGAGCGGCTACCGTAGCGCTCGGCTTCTGTTCAAGGGAGCGGGAGGCAAGCCCTCGCGCTACTATCCTGCCTGCTTGCACCATTCGCTGTCGGACGACAAGCCTTAGGGCTACATTTCCCATCTCCCTATCCTCGTTGGAGCAGTTTTAGGGAGAAATCGTCGCGTTGAAAGCGCCGGGCCATGCCATATTCGCACACGGACCTACTCTGCCTGCATTCAATAGGGTTGACTTTCACAAGAGCATTGCATCATAGCCGTGCTCCGTCCATAATGCGATACAAGGATCACCCTCAGTTCATTTAAGTGAACGAAAGGAGGGCGACAACCTGTTAGCGAGCTTCTACGGGGGATCCCATCGAAACTTCTTTGCTAACCACGCAATTGACGACCGCTATGGTTTAAGTGTGACTTGCCTTCACGGCAAGTCGGGAGGTAAGGCAAGTGGAAACTGATGAACGCAAGACCCGATTGACACGACGCTCGATGCTTTGGCTGGGCGGCGGCACGCTCGGCGCTATCGCCCTGGCTGCCTGCGGCCAAGCAACCATGCCCGCCGCGACGGACGATGCGCCCGCGGCCGAAGAGAAAGAAGCGGAAGCCAAAGAGCCGGAGCCACAGGCAGAGCCCGTTACCCTGGACTGGGCGCTCTGGGGTGACTCTACCTGGGTGGAAGCGGCGCAGGCCGGCGCCGATGCGTACACGGCAGACAACCCAAACGTTACTCTCAACGTCCTCGGCGTAAAGGATAGTCCGTCCGTCTACATTACGTCGTGGGTGGCCGGGTCCGGCCCCGACATTGCGATGACGTGGGGTGTGAATCTCGTCCAAGCGGGACGGGAGGGTCTGCTGCTCGACATGGATCCCTTCATCAAGCGCGACAGCTTCCCCATGGATGACTACATTCCTTTCCAGCTCGGCGCAATGCGCTGGCCGGAGACGGGTCAGTACGGTCTGCCCATGTACATCAATGTCTACGTGCTCTGGTACAACCGGCAGGTTTTCGATAAGCAGGGCATAGCCTTCCCCGATGACAACTGGGGCTGGGACGAATACCAGGATGCGATGCTCAGGCTTACCGACCGTCCCAACACCGTCTTTGGCGGCGTGGACGCGGGTTGGGGCCGCGGCATATGGAAGATCGTGCAGAACGGCGGTACTATTGTCGATCCGGAAAACGACCGCCACGCCACCTTCGATAGTCCGGAAGCCATCGAGGCCATGGAGTGGGTCCACGCCCGCTTCCATCAGGACCGGAGCATGGTGCACGGTGAGGAGTGGGCGGCGCTGGACCGGAGCAAGGTCCAGGCCCTGATGCAGGGCACCTTGGCAACCTGGGAAGAAGGTTCGTGGGGACCGGGGCAGTACTCGATAGACTACCCCGATAATGTCGCGGACTGGGACGTAGTCCCACTGCCCCAGGGTCCGGTGGCCCGCGCTACCCAAGGCTCCATCGACGCGTGGGTGGTTTGGGGAAACACCAAAGACCCGGATACGGCGTGGGACTTCATGAAATTCCTGCAGACCGACACCTATCTGGACTTGCAGTGCCAGATCGCCAGCATCCAGCATCCGCGCGCCTCGCTGCAAGACCGCTATATCAGCATCATGAAAGAGAACTTCCCGGCGCTCGCGGACAAGAATCTCGACGCGTTCGCGCATCCGGTGCGGGGCAAGTATGCCTGGCCGAACGGCGGCCTGTTCCGCAAAGATGCCGAGGTCTTCGGGATCCTCGCGGAGGCCTGGCAGACCGCCATTGTCGAGGACAAGATCACGGTGGCGGAGGCGTTCACCGATGGCGCCGCGCGCGCCAACGCGCTGATGGCGGAGTGATAGGGATAGGCGCTAGAGTGAAGGCACTTGGCAGGCGCGGATTGCACACCTAGCGATCCTTTTCGGTAGTGTGTAGGATGTATCCAGAGAGCCGCCGCTTTACGCGCCACCAAATACGTGACGCTCTTGGTAAGGGCACGACATGTCGTGCTCACGCATAATGCATACGTAGGGGCACGATATATCGTGCCCCTACGTATGCCCGGTAGTCCAATTCCGAAAGACTGATACACATGCTCGTTACCTCTTCCGGTCGATTTTCCATTGTGAGCAACGGTCAGCACCCATTGCGCGCGGCCGTTGAGGATTGGCGGGGCCGGGTGACACCAACACCTGAAGCGGCGTGGCAAGACACGGAGTTGCGCGCCGTGCAGGCGGAGACGCAAGCGGAGCTGCTGGCGGCGCAGGCGGACGCCGGTGCGGACATTCTCGATCCGGGCTACGTGCCCGTCTACGACGAGTGGTTTCAGATGGCGCGGGTGGTGACGGATTTGGAAGTCGCGGCACCATTGCGGTATTTGGACACAAATACGTACTACCACCATTGGGTGCTGAATCGCGTGCCGACACGGCAGGCGGAGAGTCCCATCGTGAGCGCGTATCGTCACTCGGCCTCGCACACAGACAGGCCAGTCAAACCTGCACTCTTTGGCCCATACACCATCTGGACGTATGCCGACCGGCAAGGAGAAGGCGACTCGCCGGAGGCCTTTGCCGCGCTGGTGGACATGTGGGCGGCGGACGCCGCAGCACTGGCTGCTGCCGGTGCACGGTATATCCAAATCGAAGAGTCAGTCGTCCTGCGTCCCAAGCACCGCGCCGACTTTCCGCTGGTAGCTCAGGCAATTGAGCGCATTGCGGATGCGGCGGCGGGAGCCACCATCATCGTGCACCTGGCGTGCGGCGAGATCGGCGATTTGCTCCAGCCCTTTCTTGCCATTCCCGGCCTCGGCGGGCTGGGGCTGGACTTCACCGACGCGTACCGCGACCCCAATCTCGCCGCGCTCGCCGGCTGGCACGGGGATGCAATCCTGCAAGCGGGCATTGCCGATGCCCGCAGTATTCGTGTGGAGACCGAGGCGGAGTTGCACGAAACTCTGACCGCAATTACGTCTGCCGCGCCTGCGGCAACTTGCTGGGCCGCGCCGAGCACGGCCTTGCTCCACCTGCCGCGCCACGCCGCATTCGAGAAGCTTGCAAGGCTGGCGAGCGCTGCTCACCGCTTTGGCGATAACGGGGCTTAGCCATGAACCAATTACCGCTTTTGCCGATTTCCACCATTGGCAGCTTGCCCAAGCCGCCCGACCTCTTCCAAGCGGAAATGGCGCCGCTGGAGCAGCAGGACCGTGCCTGGATGCGCCAAGCCCAAGAAACGGCGGTGGCGGACTGGCTTGCGACCCAGGAGTCCCTCGGCATTGACGTTCTCGTAGACGGCGAGCAGTACCGGCGCTCCATGACCACCTATTTTCTGGAGGGCTGGGGCTGCGCCGACATTGATCCTGATGCGGTATGGGTATTGGATAACATGTACGGTCAGCGGGCCGTCATCAAGCGCCCGGCCACCGAGTCGCGCACGCTGCTCCTCGATTGGTACCAATTCGCCGTCGCGCGCGCCGAGAGCGAATTGAAAGTCACCGTCACCGGCCCGTACACCCTGCGGGACTGGGTATTCGATCTCCACTATCCCGACCGCGCCGCTGCGGTGCTAGCTATGGCGGAATACGTGCGCGAAGAGGTGGAAGCCTTAATTGCGGCGGGGGTGCGCTACCTGCAGATCGATGAACCGGCATTCGTGACCCGCTACGATCAGCCGGCCGAGTTGGACGTTGCCATCGAGGGCATGCGGCGCATCTGTGCCGGTCTGCCGGAGCACGTCACGGTTTTCACCCACATGTGCTACGGGGCGTTTCACGAGGTGTATCCCAAGATGCTGGAGCTGCCGGCGCAGGTCTTTTGCCTGGAGTTGGCGCACGTCGCGCCCGAAATGCTCGACATCCTGCGCCGGCATCCCTTCCCCGCGGATCGCGGCATGGGTTATGGCGTTGTGGATGCGCAGGACCCCCGTGTAGAATCGGTAGAGGAGATCGAGGCGCGCATTCGCCTGGCATTGGAATACTTTACGCCGGAGCAACTCTGGATCAATCCTGATTGCGGATTGCAGGTGGTTCCACACGACGCTGCCGTCGCCAAGCTGCGAAATCTCGTGGAGGCGACACACCGCGTGCGCCAAGCGCTCGCCTAGCCGTTTCCAAATACACGAAAGGATGTCTGCATGAGCCCACAAGACAGCGAAACCCATGTCAACGTCGTGGCGTGGCTGCACATCATACTGAGCGTTCTGGGGCTCCTTGTGACAGCGCTAGTGTTTCTTGTGTTTGTGGGTATCGGGCTGCTGCTGGCTGCCTCCGATGAAACGGCGGCTATGGGGATCTTTGCCGTAATTGCCACGATAATTGGCGGGTTCCTATTTCTCGTCTCGGTTCCAGGGCTGATAGGCGGCATCGGCCTCCTGCAGCGGCAGAACTGGGCGCGTATCCTCGTGCTCATCCTCAGTGTGCTCCAACTCTTCAACGTGCCCTTTGGCACGGCTGTAGGCGTGTATTCACTCTGGACGCTCACGCGGGACGAAACACAGGCGCTCTTTGGCGAATCGAGAGGCTGGAGTGAATAGACTGCTCTTGCCGTAGCATACTGTAAGTCCGACAAAGTTCCCTGCCACCCGCAAGGAGATAGAGCACGTGAGTGTAGCTTCGCGACCGTACATCGATCCCGTGGAAGGGCTGATCGCCCGCGCCAAGGCGACTGCGGCGCCCATGAACCTGCCGACCGATGCCGCCGAATGGCGCGCGTGGCATGAGCGTACCTTGATACAGGTGCGGGAGATGATCGGCCCGTATCCCGATCCCGTGCCCTTAAACGTGGAAGTGGTGGAGCGCCACGACGAGGGCAGCTATATCCGCGAGAAGGTCCTCTATGATAGCGAGGCCTTCGCCACCGTGCCCGCCTGGCTGCTCACGCCTAAGGACATCAAGGCAGGAGAAAAGCGGCCCGGCATTCTCTGCGCCCACGGCCATGGGCGCGGCAAGGATGACGCTGCCGGCGTTCTGCCGCCGGCAGACCACCCTGAATACGCGCGGCAAATGGAGCGGAAGTCCGGCGTGGATTACGCCCATCAGCTTGCCGAGCGCGGCTACGTCTGCCTCGCCCCTGACTGGCGCGGTTTCGGCGAGCGGATGGGTCCGGAGGAGTGGCGGCGCAGTTCCCGCGACGGCTGCAACGCGCTCTATTTGGGGTACGGCTATCTGGGCTTTCAGTTGCTCGCGCTCGATATCTGGGACGGCATGCGCGGCATCGACCTGCTGCAGGGTTTGCCAAATGTAGACCCTGACCGCATCGGCATGATCGGCCTCTCCTTTGGCGGCACGATGACCACGTACCTTTCAGCACTGGACGAACGCGTTCGCTGCGCCGACATCGTGTGCTACCTCAGCACGATTTGGGATGCCATCGGCCATCGTGGTCGGGGCAACACCTGCGGCTCGCAATTCGCCCGCGGCCTGCTGACTTTTGGCGACATCGCCTCCGTGGCCGGCCTGATCGCGCCGCGTCCCTGCCTCGTGGAGGTCGGCGAACTGGACGATTGCTTCATAAAGGATGACGCGCTGCGCTGCTACGCCGACGTAGAACGCATCTATGCCGCAGCCGGCGCTGCCGACCGGATCGACTTGGATCTCCATCCCGGCGGCCACGCCTTCAGCGGCGCGAAAGCCTTCGACTGGTTCGCGCGGTGGTTATAGGTTGACTCGTGTCTAGGCCGCCCGATTTACTGGTGAGGTCGTTTTACCAGGATGACGGCCTTTAGCCGCGCCCATGCATAGTCGCCACTGAGATTCCAGCTTGACAGTAAGCATTGCCGGTTCTACCATCAAAGACAGGAAAATCTGCATCACCCCTGTTCATAGCCGTATGAGGATAGCAGAATGGCACAAGTCCAGGAACTGGGAGCCGCCACAGAGCTAAAGTTCGATCAGTATGTAGGCGATCCCTATAGAGAGCAACTTTACCGCTACGACAACTGCGCCACTGGGATAGCCAGCATCGATGAATTCTCCGATGAGCACGTGGCGTTCTATCGGGAGACCGGCTTCCTGGTCATTCAGGGAGTGTTTACCGAACAGGAGGTAGAGTCGGCTCTGGCAGGCTTTACCGACCTTGTAATCGGCAAGCATCCCGAATTTGTGGGCGTGCAGTTTGAGGCAGCGTCCAAAAAGTACGTCCGCACTCTTTCCCAGAAGGAACAGCTCGATTGCGTGCGTAAGCTGCAGCATTTTGTGCAGTTTGAGCCACGCATGCACGCCATGGCGTGGCATCCCAATCTGCAGCGGGTCGTCAGCCGCTTGCTCGAAGCCGAACCGGAACTTTTCGCCGACCAGGCCCTAAGCAAGCCGCCAGGTATCGGACGTGAAAAGCCGTGGCATCAGGACCACGCCTTCTTCAATCTGCCGATGGGCACGCCGATTGTCGGCACGTGGACGGCGTTGGACGCCGCCACCCTGGAGAACGGCTGTAT
>VXOZ01000026.1 GCA_009839775.1 Chloroflexota bacterium
ATCCAACATTGCCTTCGCAGTGCCGCTGCTCGTGGTGCCTCCGCTCATTTGGGGCGAGCGCCGCCTCTTAGGCCGCATTCAATCACGACTGGGACCCAACCGCGTCGGTCCGTTTGGCGCATTTCAAACGCTTGCCGATGCCGTCAAACTCCTGGGTAAAGAAGACATGATCCCGGCCGGAGCCGACCGCGTCCTTTTCATCCTGGCCCCGTTCTTGCTCTTGGTGCCGTCCTTTATGGCGTGGTCCGTTGTGCCGGTTGGTACCGAGCTTCACATCTTCGGACGGGTCATCGGCCTCTATGCCACCGATCTCAACGTGGGCGTACTTTACATCGTGGCGCTTACCTCTGTGGCGGTGTACGGCATTGTCATGGCCGGGTGGGCGTCGAACAGCAAGTACGCCTTGCTGGGCAGCCTACGGTCGAGCGCGCAGATGATCAGCTATGAGATCATGCTCGGTATAGCGCTCGTCGGCGTTGTGGTTCTCGCGGGTTCGCTCTCGCTGCCTGAAATCGTGCGGCAGCAGCAGGTTCCTTTCGCCATTCCCTTGATCATTGGCGCTTTTGTCTTTGTCTGTGCCGCATTGGCGGAAACCAACCGCGCGCCCTTTGACCTGCCGGAAGCGGAGACTGAGCTTGTTTCCGGTTATCACGTCGAGTATTCCGGTTGGCGGTTCTCGTTCTTCTTCCTGTCCGAGTACGCCAATATGCTCTTGGCGTCTTTCTTGGTAAGCGCGGTCTTCTTGGGCGGCGGGTGGCCGGCGCAATTCCTGGAGCCATATATCGGGCACCTTTTCACAACCTTGTTGGCCGTTGGCATCATGATGTCCAAGGTCTTCCTCTTTCTCTTCATGTATTTTTGGATTCGCGCCACGTTACCGCGATTTCGCTACGACCAAATGATGAACTTTTGCTGGAAAGTGCTCTTGCCGCTGGGCCTGCTCAATCTGGCAGTTGCCACCGTGCTCAAGTTAACGATTTACGCCTAGAAAAAATCGGGGAGAGTGTGCCATGGGTTTTCGGTTTGACTCGCTGCTGCCGATTGCGAAAGGGCTCAGCGTTACCCTTCGTGAGTTCTTCCGGCGGCCGGTTACCATCCGCTATCCGGAGCAGAAGCGGCCCCTCTCTGCGATCTATCGCGGCGCGGTGGGCATGAGACGCAGACCGGATGGACGGCCAAAGTGCGTGGGCTGCGGCCTGTGCGAAACCGCCTGTCCAAATGAATGCATTACCATCACAACGGAATCGAACCCCGCGCAGCCGACGGAGAAAGTGGTAACGTCGTATACGCTTGACGTTGGCCGCTGTCTCTTCTGCAGCCTCTGCGTGGAAGCCTGCCCGGTTGAAGCCTTGGAGATGACCAACGCATACGATTTCTCAACGGACGATCGCAGCACGCTCATCTACGACGTAGATCGCTTGATGGACCTGGTGGATAAGCAGGGCAAGGAGGTCGCAACGCTTGACTAGCGAGACCTTGCTTACCCTGATCTTTGCGTATTTCGCGCTGGCGAGCGTGGTGTTCGCCGTGCTCGTCATCATGCTGCGCAATCCGGTCCAGTGCGCGCTCTCGCTCGTGGGCGTTGTGTTCCATCTTGCAGGAATCTTTATCCTGCTGCGCGCCGAATTTCTCGCCGCGGCACACATAATCATCTATGCCGGCGCTATTATCGTGCTCTTCCTCTTCACCATGATGCTGCTCAATATCGGTGCGGTGGAGCGTGTGCGTCAGTTTCACGTGCAAGCGCCTCTCGCCATAGTGATTGGTGCCATCCTCTTCTTGGAGTTCATCGTCCTCACCGGAGCCACCATCACCATTGGTGCCCAGGGACCCCATTCGCCCGCATGGGTCGCGGGACAGGGCGGGAACGTACAGGCATTAGGGCAAGTGCTCTTTCGCGACTACTTGCTTCCCTTTGAAGTGGCCTCCGTATTATTGACGGCTGCGGTAGTGGGCGCCATCGTCTTGGCGAGACAAAGGCCGCGACGGCCACGCTCATCTTCTGAGATGGGGGTGGCAGAGTGGATGGCGGAACGGTACGAGAAAGCCAACGTCAGAAGCAGCAACCGGCCAAACAGCGCTGAGGAGATAGGCGACTGAGATGATCATCCCAGCCTTGGAATACTACTTGGTGCTGGGCGCGGCACTCTTCATCATCGGCTTGCTCGGTGTGCTGGTGCGGCGTAACTTGCTTATTGTGTTTATGTCAATTGAGCTTATTTTGCTGGGAGCCAACGTCACTTTTGTAGGGTTCGCCGTGGCTTTGGATAACATGCTGGGGCAAGCCTTTGTCATCTTCTCGCTTACGGTTGCCGCCGCGGAAGCCGCGGTCGGACTGGCTATCATTGTGGCGTTGTCGCGTCATCGGGATACGCTGAACGTCGATGAAATCAACACACTCAAAGGCTAGAGGCACAGAGAGATAATGGCCGACGTTGCCTGGCTAATTCCGCTGCTGCCGTTCGTCGCTTTCGCGATCAACGGCGTCTTTGGTCGCAAATATCTCAAGAAGCATACCGGCCTCATTGCTAACGCGGGTGTGCTGGGCGCGCTTGTCGTCAGCGTGGCCTTGTTCATTGCACAGTTGGACCACGCGGAACCGCAGTCAGTCACGCTTTGGACGTGGGCGGTTTCCGGCGATTTCGCCTTGGACATTGCGCTGCGCGTTGATGCCCTTACGCTCGTTATGCTGCTCGTGGTCACGAGCGTTTCTTTCATGGTCCACGTCTATTCGATTGGCTACATGGAACACGATCCCGGCTTTTGGCGGTTCTTCACCTATTTGCCGCTGTTTGTTTTCGCGATGATCATGCTCGTGATGGCGAACAACCTGCTGGTCTTATTCGTCTTCTGGGAAGCCGTCGGTTTGTGCTCCTATCTCTTGATTGGGTTCTGGTTTGAGCGCCAGTCGGCGTCCGCGGCCGCCGTCAAGGCCTTCTTGACGAACCGTATCGGGGATGTGGGCTTCCTCATCGGGCTCCTGTTGGCGTGGTATGTCTTCGGGACATTGGACTACGACGAAATCTTCGCGCAAGCCCCGGCCGTTGCAGCCGCGACACCGGGCATGCTTACGATCATCTGTCTTCTGCTCTTTGTGGGCGCCATGGGCAAGTCGGCGCAATTCCCGCTGCACGTGTGGCTGCCTGACGCAATGGAAGGCCCAACGCCGGTCAGCGCGTTGATCCACGCGGCCACGATGGTCACGGCGGGTGTCTACATGGTGGCGAGATTCAACCCGCTATACGTATTGTCATCCAATGCCATGGCGGTTGTGGCGATTGTCGGCGCGTTTACGGCTCTTTTTGCGGCGACCATCGGCCTGGCACAGAACGACATCAAGCGTGTGCTTGCGTACTCCACCGTTAGTCAACTCGGGCTGATGTTTATGGCTCTCGGCGTGGGTGCCTTTACCGCGGCGATTTTCCACTTGGCTACCCACGCGTTTTTCAAAGGATTGCTCTTCCTGGGTTCCGGCTCCGTCATTCACGGCACCAACGAAGAGCAGGACATGCAGCGCATGGGCGGCCTCTTTGGCAAGATGCCGGTTACCGGTTCAACGTACATCATCGGCGGTCTGGCGCTCTCCGGCATCATCCCACTGGCGGGATTCTGGAGTAAGGACGAACTGCTCGGAGCCACGCTGCTTGCCGGCGGGATGGGCTACCTGCTTTATGCCTTAGGCGCGTCGGCCTCGTTCCTTACGGCCATCTACACGTTCCGCATGATTTTCCTTACTTTCTTCGGTAAGACCCGTATGGAGACCGGGCGATTCTCGCACGTTCACGAGTCGCCGCGTGTGATGACCATACCCCTCATCGTCTTGGCGGTGGGAGCGGCGCTTGCGGGGTTTGTGGGCGTTCCACCCGAGCACGGACTAATTCACGACTACTTGCACGATACGTTCATAGCGGCGGAGCTAGCCGGTCTCGTCCATAAGCCGTCTACGGCGTTTGTGCTCGGCGTCATGGCTGTCTCGACTCTCATTGCGCTCGTCGGTATTCTCATTGCCTACAGTATATTCATGCGCAAGTCGCCGGCTCCCGAGACTGTCGCCGGCAGGGCGGGGCCGCTCCATACGTTATTGGTCAACAAGTATTTCCTTGATGATTTCTACGACACCGTCCTGGCAGGTGGCACCCGTGGCGTGGGTTGGCTCTTTGCCTGGTTCGACCTGAATATCGTAGATGGCCTAGTGAACCTCATTGGCTTGATTGTCAGCGGCGTGGGCGGCGGTCTCCGCCGTATGCAAACCGGCCGTCTGGAAAACTATGCCTTTAGCGTTGTCTTGGGTACAGCGCTCGTCCTTGCCTTCTATATCATAATGGTGCGTTGAGGTAGCATTGGTGGAGTCAATTCCGATTCTCTCGCTCATTCTCTGGCTGCCGCTTGTTGCGGCCGTCGTCGTGCTCTTTCTGCCGGAGCGCCGCGCCATGTTTGCCGTGTCGCTCGCGGGGACATTGCTTTCGCTCGTATTGAGTGTGGTCGTATGGGTGAGCTTCGAATCCGGCGCCGGTATGCAGTTTCGGGAGACGTTCGACTGGCTGCCGGCCCTGGGCATCCAGTATGCGCTGGGCGTGGACGGCATCAGCCTGCTGATGGTGCTCCTGAATACGTTCCTCTTCTTCCTGTGCATTGTCTATGCCTGGGCATCGGTGCACGAGCGCGTGAAAGAGTACCTCTTCACCATGCTCATTCTGGAAGTGGGCATAACCGGCGTGTTCCTCGCGCTGGACTTCGTGCTCTTCTACGTGTTCTGGGAAGTCATGCTCATTCCCATGTACGTGTTGATTGGCGTGTGGGGTGGTGAGCGCCGCGTCTATGCGACGGTGAAGTTCGTGCTCTACACGCTTTTTGGCAGCCTGCTCATGTTGGTTGCCATCCTGGCGCTGTACTTTGTGCACGGCAATACAACCGGCGTGTATACGTTCGACATACTCGAACTCACACAGGGTACGTATGGCGAGCGCTTCCAGCTTTGGGCCTTCCTGGCATTCTTCCTCGCCTTTGCGATCAAGGTGCCTATGATTCCCTTCCACACGTGGCTGCCGGATGCCCACGTGGAGGCACCGACAACCGGCAGCGTCATCCTGGCCGGCATTCTGCTCAAGATGGGCGGATACGGTTTCATTCGCTTCAGTCTGCCGCTCTTTCCCGATGCCAGCGAATTGGCGCAGACGGCAATCCTTGTCCTATCGGTCATTGCGATTCTCTATGGCGCGTTGGTCGCCCTCATGCAAACGGACCTAAAGAAACTCATTGCCTACTCATCGGTAAGCCACATGGGATTCGTGACCCTGGGCATCTTCTCCTTTACGCAGCAGGGTCTTGACGGCGCCATCATGCAGATGTTCAGCCACGGCCTGGTAACCGGCGCCCTCTTCCTGTGCGTGGGACAGCTTTACGAACGCACCCATGACCGGCTGATAGCGAACCTGGGCGGACTGGCGCACCGCTGGCCGGTGTATGCCACGCTCTTGCTCTTCTTCTCGCTCGCCTCCATCGGATTGCCGGGGCTGTCGGGATTTGTCGGCGAATTCATGGTACTGCTCGGCGCCTTCATGACCGGTACGCGCATCTTTGGCGTGCTCGCGGTTCTCGGCATCATACTTTCCGCTGCGTACATGCTGTGGATGTACTGGCGGGTCATGCTCGGCACTCTGAAAGACGCCCACAGCCGCCTTGAGGACATCACCAGGTTGGAGACCGCGGTGCTCGTGGCCCTGGCAGTGGTGGTGGTATGGGCCGGGGTGCAGCCACAGATATTTGTTGAACTCTTTAGCGCCGACACCAGTGGAATCATGCAAGGCTTAGCGGAATCCGGGGTGTCGAGCGCTGTGATTCGTTAGCTTTCAGTGTTGAGGGCGTATGTAAGGAATAGCCCGTGCAAATAGAAGATCTCACAAGCATACTGCCGGAAATCATCCTCACCTTGATCGCTGCTGCGGTTCTCATGGTGGATGCTTTTGGCGGCCGGCGCACCCATCACGGGTTGATGGGCCTGATCGTGGTTGGCAGTGTGGTCGCAATTCTCGTCAGCGTGGTCCTGCGCGCTGACAGCGGTACCGCTTTCGGCGGCATGGTGCTGACCGATGGCTACGCGGTCTTCTTCAAAGTGCTCTTCATCGCAATTGCCGCGCTCAGCATTGTGCTCGCGTACGCTCAGTCCAGTGAGGTCCCATTCGCTGAACTGTCGGCGCTCATACTTTTTGCGACCGTCGGCATGCTTCTGCTGGGCGCTACGGGTGACCTGATTACGCTCTATCTTGGCGTGGAGTTGACCTCAATTCCCGTTTATGTGCTCGTGGCTATCAAGCGCGACCGCTTTCGCGCCACGGAAGGCGCTCTTAAGTACTTCCTGCTGGGCGCGTTTGCCTCCGGCGTCCTGCTTTACGGCATTGCCTGGCTCTTTGGTCTGACAGGTACGACGAATCTCGCGAATATAGCGTTGTACGTGCAGAGTCAAGGCGCGGATAATCCCTGGTTCTTGCTGGGACTCGGTC
>VXOZ01000211.1:0-3838 GCA_009839775.1 Chloroflexota bacterium
TTGCAGCGCATAGCACATATGGAGAGTACCGGAAATCGGAGGATTCACCCTCACCCTAGCCCTCTCCCTCGAGGGAGAGGGAACATCCTCGCTTCAGCGGGGATTATGCAAATGGTTCTGCGGGTGAAGGTGGTTGCGAGGCGGCCTCGTGAGACGCTCGACGCCAAATGCTTCATGCCACGCGGAGATCTATGCCGGACGCCCACCTAGGTAGAGGGCGCACATCGAGTAGGCGCCAGGGATTTTGTAACATTAGGTAGTGTTCTCATTGGTGCCGATCACTGCCATCGAGGAGAAGAAGATGCTTACGAAAGCCACGTTCAAGATCATAAGCTGGGACGAGGAGCCGTTTGACGAACCGGAGGACGGGCCGAAGTTGACGCGGGCGCACATCAGGAAGTCATTCCACGGCGATCTGTCGGGGACAGGCAACCTCATGTACGTAATGACGCATCTCGACAGTGGGGGCGCCTCGTTCATAGGTTTCGAGAAGGTTGTGGGTAGCTTAGGTGGGCGGACCGGCAGCTTCGTGCTACGACACACGGGGTCTTACGACGGCGAAAAGGCCACGGCGGAGTATGAGGTGGTTCCAGGGTCGGGGACCAACGAGCTCGCCGGGCTTTCGGGTACTGGTGGGTTCTCCGCCGGAGATGCCGCGGAGCACGACATGACGTTGGATTGGGAAGTGTGACTCGCGCCCCGCGGTCCGTTGATTCCTGGAATGCCTAAACAGTCCAAACCCTACCATTTTCTACAAGGCACTGGAGAGTCGATTCACACGAAAGCGTCAGGTTCAGTTCGGAGGGGGCCGACGAAATTGCATTCCGATAGCTCGGCGTGTTCTACAAGCTGCGACTAAACCTCCACAGCCGTTCACCCTTCGACAGGCTCAGGGCGAACGGCTGTGGTGCTTTGCGCCAAGAGGCCCGGAGATTAGGTGAACGAGTGTGGTGCTAGTGGCAATGAGAAAGGGATTCGCTTAGGCAATTTGCCATTGCGCAGCCACAAGAAGCCAGAGGCGGCGGTCGGCATTAATCCTTTCTCACAACAGATCGCTGTGTCACCACCGCGGCTGCATGGGCAGCCAGCTTGGATCGCGCCCCTGCATGGCGGATACGTCGTCTCGCCCCGCCGCTTTGTTTTCGAGATAACGGTCGTGGGCCGCCTCCAAACGGTCGTCGTCCACCTCCACGCCTAAGCCCGGTTCCGTCGGCACCGGAAATGCGCCGTCCACAAACTGTAGCGGCGCGCCGGCCACGATGTCGTCGTCCTCATTCCACGGATAGTGCGTGTCGGAAGCGTAGATGAGGTTGGGCGCCGCGGCCGCCCAGTGCGTCATCGCCGCCAGTGAGATACCGGTGTGACTGTTACTGTGCTGCGAGAGGCCGAGCCGGAACGTCTCGCAGATCTTTGCCAGTTGCAGCGACGCTAACATACCGCCCCAGTGGTGATGATCGCCGAGCACTACCTGCACGGCATCCATCTCGACGGCCGGCGCGATATGCGGAAAAGCCGTGACGACCATATTTGTCGACAAGGGAATCGGCGTGGCCTGGGCTACGGCCGCCATGCCCGCCAGGTCCGGCGCCGGGTCCTCTAGATACTCCAGGTCCAAATCCTCCACCCAACCCGCGAACCGGATGCTCGTCTCCACCGACCAGATGGCGTTCGGGTCGATGCGCAGTTCGTGGTCGGGGAAGCGGTTGCGGAGCTGGAGCATGGTCTCGGCTTCCTCTGCGGGTGGCAGCACACCGCCCTTGAGCTTGAGCGTCTGGAAGCCGTAGCGCTCCACAAACGTCTCCGCCTGCGCCACAAGCTGTTCCGGACTCATGGCCTCGCCCCATTCGTCGTCGCCTGCGTACTTGTAGAAAAGATACGCCGAATAGGGCACGGTATCCCGGATCTTGCCGCCGAGCACGTCGCAAACCGGCCGGCCGCTCTCTCTGCCGAGGAGATCGAGCATGGCCGTTTCGTAGGCGGCAAAGACCCCTGGATTGTTGATAAGGATGCGCGTGCGATTGAACTGCGCCGGGTCCTCACCGAGCACAATGGAGGCGGCGCTTTGCAGCTTCCCGAGAATCTCCTCGCCGCCATACGTCTCACCCCAGCCCACGCAGCCGTCGTCGGTGGTAAGGCGCACGATGGAGCGCAGCGCAACGGGCTCGTGCACGCCCCAGGAATTACGCAACGGGGGGTCGCTTAAGGCGATAGGGATTATGTCAACATCAACGATGCGCATGGTCGCTATGTCTCCTCTTTCGCAAGCAATTCTTGTTCTTTGATGGAGTTTACGGTCGCTGCATAAACCGTTCGCGGCGAGCCGACAACTTGCCGTTCGTGGTGAGCTTGTCGAACCATGAACGGCCCTTCGACAAGCTCAGGGCGAACGGATGATAGGGTCGCATTTGCCGATGATAGAGTCGCAGCCGCCCTTGAAAGCGCTGTCTTAAAGTACTGCGGACAGTTCCACCCGCTCGCCGGTTTCGCCGGACTGTTTCGCCGCCACGAGCATGCCGATGATCTCCAGCATCTCTTCATGGGGAATTGGGTTCTCGCGGGTCTGGATCATGCGCACCACGTTGCGCATCTGCTCGGCGTAGAAGAAGTTGGCGTCGCGCACGGATATTTCAGCGGTTCCCTCCGTGCCGTACACATTGAGCAGAAATCCATAGCGGGCCGTGCGGATAATCTGCATGGTGACCGCGCGTCCGTCTTTGTAACGCACGTGCACGAGGTCGTATTCGTCGGTGTACTCGTTGCGCACCCAGGCGATGCCGGGTCCCATGACGGTGTAGAAAAGCTCTGCCGCGTGGATGCCGTAGTAGACGAGTTCGTTGGGCCCGGTGGCCACGGCCACGCGCGTCTCGCCCACCAGTTCTTTCTCATTTGTCTTGAAGTCAATGACCTCACGGGCGTACCGCAACGCCGACGAAGACATGAGCGGCGTATTGTGCGCCTGCGCCAGCCGCACCATCTCCTTGGCGTGCTCAATGCCCAACGCAAAGGGCTTATCCACAAACGTCGGCACCCCGGCCTCCAGGTACGGCTGCGCCAGTTCCAGGTGCGTATCGCCCGGGTCTTCCAGCACCAGCACGCCGTCGGCCTTGCCGATTGCCGCAGTTGCATCGTCAAGCACCGTCTCCAACCCATGTTCAGCCACGAATTCCTCCGCCGCCGCGCGGTCACGGTCCCAGAGCATGGAAATACGGGCGACGCCATTGAGGCCTTCGCCGTTGGGGTTTTCCTTATTAATAAGCTCGGAGAATGAACGTGGGTGCTGGGGACTCAGCCCAATGATGGCAAGTTCGAGCATAGGAGACTTCCTTTCACGCGGTTACCATAAATCGGAGTGAACACTTGCTCATTGACCACTTGATACTGTACCGCAAAATCCCTTTGCGTAGTCGTGATGTGGCGAGTCGCTGGCTTGTCAGGTCAAGAGGCCTAACGCCTATTCCACCCATCGTCTGGGTCAATGCGCACGCGCACTCCTTGCCAGCCCCAGCGGCGCAGTAAAGACACCTTTCTCTCTTGACAGTGTCATTGTAGATTTCAGTGTTCCTGAACACAATTGGCGTCACTCCCGTTAGTCATTCGCTCTCGTTTAGTCAACCTCCCGCGCCCGCCTTCTCGTAGATGGATACGTGAGAGCCACTCCGTGCGGTGAACGGTGACCGTTGCCAGTCGTCCCACCTTGCGCGCAAACGGAGCCCGGCGAGGCGTGCCATCAGGTCCAACTCCGCCGGCCAAACGTAGCGCAGACGCCCGGGATACATGCGGATACCGTCTTCCGTGAGATGCAGGTGACGGAAGTCTATGAGTTGGTTCACCGCATCAT
>VXOZ01000211.1:3848-6392 GCA_009839775.1 Chloroflexota bacterium
CCGCATCATGGATCGATATGTCCAGCCGGACGGAGGCGAGGTCCGGCAGGCTCGCGCGCAGGTGTTGGTTTTCATCGTAGCGGGAAACGTCCGGGACAAAAGCGTGGATCAGAAAGAGGCCAGACTCATGCAAATGGGACGCGACGTTCTTAAAGCATCTGACTTGCTCCTCCTGGGTTGTAAGCATCAGGAAGGTGTTGTTGATGACGAAGACGAGCGAGAAGATGCCCGCGACCGCAATGTCCGCGAAGTCTCCGCCAGTTATCGGCAGTGCCTCTCCACCTTCTTTACCTCGGAGTTTAGCAATCATCGCGCTGGAAGCCTCTATCCCGTGTACCTCCACACCTCGCGCCGCGAGAGGCAGCGCGTACGTCCCCGTCCCCACTCCTAGCTCCAAGGCCCGACCGCCTGCCGCCAGCTCCGCGAGCACGTCGACACGTCCCGTTACGTTTGCCGGTTGGTAGAACTCGTCGTAGACGCCGGCGATGCGGTCTCCATATGTTGCAGCCGAGTAGTCTTTCACAGCTTTCTCCTCTCTTCATGATCGCCCAAGCTAAACACACAACAAAACAAAAGACCTCCCATTGTATGGGAGGTCTTGATAACTATCTTTTACAGAGCGCGGTCGCTACGTCCTCCCCAATACCCATAGCCGCGGCAGCGGTGCCGCCGCGCCGCTGGCGTTGGTCGGGAAATTGCAGACCGCAATTATCATGCTACCTGTCCTCTCAATAGTACAGAGCAATCATTGCACAGTTCTTCCTCGTCGGACAACCTGCAATTGGCACGAATTACCATTCGGCCCGCTATTGCTTTACCCAATCTATCGTAACGGTCTCCGTAAACGGCGAGCAACCGGCCTTGTTGCATGCCCTGACTTTGTAGCTGGTGGTTGAAAACTCGATCCCAACGTTATTCCTATTGAGAGTGCCATCGTTGTAGCAGGCGCGACCGTCATCCTCATGTACCGAACAGCGGAGCATAATGGGAGCGCTAAGAGTCTCGTGGAGTGTTAGTGGACGAGTCAGGTCGGTACTTCTCCATACTTCATAGTATGTCGCCGCTTCCACCTCGTTCCAGGAAGCTCCCGCATTTTCCGGTGCCTCTCCTTTTGCGACTTCCTCTGCCCTGAAGCCGGTAGGGGTGGTCGGAGGATCAACCGGGCCCTGGGTCTCCGTCATTCCTTCCGTGAACATGTAGCGGTCGGAACAGCCGCTATCGTTGCAGGCGTAGATGCGATAGTAGTAGATCGTACTCGCTTCTAATCCCGTATCGGTATAGCGGAAATGATCGGATCTCGCTCCCATGGGCTCATACTTGATCTCCTTTTCTGTCAGCCCTTTGGGCTGGCGATAGATCAGGTAGTAACGAGGCAGCACTTCGGATGATGCGACAAATCCATCGGGGGTATAGTCGGTGTTGATCGCCGAGCAGCCAATGGCGTTACAGGCAGCGATCCAATAATGGTGAACAAAGTAATCCTGAATATCAAACCAAGCAAGCGTAAGTGAATCCGCTGTCCTTGCGACGACGCTGCTGCCATGTGGCTCTTTAGGTGCAGGGACTGCATGTGTATACGTCGTCTCGACCACATTCCCAGCCACCTCTTCGCATTGCGGGTAAGGCGTGGCCGGCCTACAGCGGGCAATCTCCCCATTGTGATAGACCCTGTAGTGGGTGGCTCCCGGCACCGGACTCCATGTGATCTGCAGCGTGGATCCTACTTGCCTAATGCCCGTGATATCGGGGGCAGGGGGCAAGGGTAATGCGGGGTTGTCCGTATCGATTGCGGAGCAGCCAAAGCGGTTGCAGGCGACGACCCAGTAGTTGCCCCATTCGCCGCCGCGCAAATGGCGGAGGTATGAAGTTTCCTTGATGTCGCTCGCAAGTTCCGCGCAGTTTACGGGCCGGCCAGAATCCAGCCGGCAGTCCCCGTCGCCGAAGTAGATGGTGTAGGTCTCCGCATCCGGCACGGCGTCCCAACGGATCTCTGCGGCTGAAATCACGAAGCCAAAGCGCTGGTTGGCGGGCGTTTCAGGGGCGTCCGCTAATGGGTCCTGGGAGCCGCAGGCGGTCATAATCAGCGGCAGCAGTATTGCCAGGAGCAGCGCAGCAAGACGACGCAGGGATACCCCAGCGGCGCTGCCGCAGCTATCGTCAGCTTCACTAATCACCAAGACCGCCTCTCGGACCGCTGGCCAATCCTGCACTGGGAAATAGAAAAGAACCGCCATCTATTTGAAGCCTAAGCATTAACACCTGTCAAGTAGCCATGCGTCCGGAAGGAGCGGACTTGGTGTGGCCCTTTCTTCAAGGAGAGAGGACCAAGAAGAGGGCGGTCGATTCTGCCTTGACTTTACCGGCTGGGTTGCGCCTCGGGTACCCGCGCAGCGCCTGTCACGGCCAGATGCTGGCGGCAGTAGGCGGCGGCCTGGTGGATGCGGTCGCGCACCTTTTCGTCGGAGCGTCCGGCGTGGAGTGCAAAGGGGTGGAGTTCCACAACCACGATGCCGCCAAAACGGCTGCGACCGAGTGCGCCGAGAA
>VXOZ01000327.1 GCA_009839775.1 Chloroflexota bacterium
AAAGTATTGTAGCAAACACTCTATAGGCAGTCAAGTCTATTCCTTATAATTCCCGGCTATTGCAGAATACGCTACACACATCCATGGCGAAGCCGCCGCCAAAGCCGAGTTTGAGCGGGAGTTCCGACAACGCGCATTACCAAGCGAGAGTCCTGTGCTTCCCCTGGATGACGCATTCCCTACGGTAAGCGAATACCCCTTGCTATTCAGATGAACTGAAGCTTGCTACGAAAATCAGATTGTCGTGGCGCACCGCCAGCAAGTACCGTTGGCTGAACCCGGAGGCACGGGTGTTGGGCAATTGGGCCTCAAACTGGACCCAACCACCTTCCTCGGTCGCGGCCTCCACCACCAACTCGCCCACACGCACACCTTGCGGAGTTTTCGCCACCGCAACATAATCCTTGCCTATCAACTGCGGCTGGAGTGGCTGGACGATTACTATGTTGTTCGCGTCCAGGAGTCGCAAGTAAATGTCATTATCGCTTATGCTCTCCCGGCTGTTGTAGTACGCGACTGTGGCGTCTAGTCCTTCTTTATCGTAGTATTCGATGGCCTGCTGGACATACGCCACCGTAGCCGCCCGAAGCTCTGCCACGGATGGCGCGGGATAGTAGCCTGAGGCAAATATCATCCCGTCGTGACGCACCGCATAGCCGATTTTCGGCACTTCCTTCAGCGTCACCGGGTGCGGCCACAGGTACTCGATCCAATGGCCCGCCTCCGTGGCCTTGGCAAACTCTTTGCCTAACTCAAACCCGTCGGATCCGACTACGTTCTTGATGTCCGTGCCGATGAGCCGCGGCAGGAAGGGATGGATGATGTAAATGTCATTTACATCCATCACGAATAGGTACCATTGGCTCTCAAAGCTCGCCACGCTGTTGTAGTATGCCTTCAATGAATCTAACCCATCCCGGTCATACCGCTCGATGGCACGTTGGACGTATGACACCGTGTACTCTTGGGGATCGGCGCCTACCCAAGCGGGCGTGACCGCCTCTTCCGTGCCCGTGTAGTACCCTGACGCGAAGATCTTCCCGTCAAACCGCACGGCCCAGGTGACCTTGCTCTCTTCAAGGCCCGTCACCGGGTTGGGCCACAAATACTCGATCCAGTGCCCTTCCTCAGTCGCGCGGGCGATCTCCTTGCCCAGCTCTTGGCCGTCTGAGCCAACGACGTCCTTGATGTCCGTACCGATGAGGTGGGGAAAGATGGGGTGGACGAGATAGATGTCGTTCTCATCCATCATGAAAAGGTAAAATTGCCCGTCCAGACTCTGACGACTATTGTAAAAGGCGACCGTCGCGTCCAAACCCTCGCTCTGGTACCGCGCGATGGCTTTGGCCACGTATTCCTTTGTAATGTCTTCCACATTCTCTCTCAGGATGAAGTGGCCCGACATGAAGATCAGATTCTGATGCAGGACTATGAACAGGCGTTGCGGTTCAGTCTTGCCCGATACGGGATTGATGCCCAGTCCCTCGGCCCAATGGCCTGCCGCCGTAGCGCGTTCGGCCTGCCCCGCATACTGTCCACCGGGTTGAAACATGGGGAGCTTGGCGCCGACCAGAAACGAAATCGGCGCGGCGTGCACAATGTAGGTCTTCGGATCCATCAGCATGAGATAGCGCTCGCCGTCCACGCTTTCCCCAGTGCTATAGAATTCGATCGTCTTCTCCAACCCGTGTTTGTCGAAATAGGCGACGGCCTCTTCCACGTAGGCTCTGCTGAGCGCGTCGTCGTCGAGCTCCACCGCGGGTTCCGCCACCGGCATCTTTACCGGTTGTACGGAGCACGCGGCAACAAAGATCATCCCTATGACTAAGATCACGATGGCCATCCCATTATGGCCGGTGGTTTGGAATCGCATGAGTCGCTTTCTCCTCGTCGACTACACGAGCTCATTCCCCTTTGATTTGCTCATGGCGTAGTGTATCGCATATCCCTTCGCTTGTAAGATATAATCGCACCTGGCGTCTGCGCGGCTGGGAAGACTAAGCAAAGCATCGAGACCTGAGGAGAAGTAGATGGCGACGGTAGAAACCTCATTAGAGGCGCTGGACACGCTGTTGAATCGCGGCGTGGTGGATGCAGTGGTGCGTGCCGAATTGGAACGTATGTTGCAGGCAGGCAAGCCTTTGCGTATCAAGTTCGGCGTAGACCCCAGCCGACCCGACCTGCACCTGGGCCACGCGGTGGGCTTTCGCAAAATCCGGCAGTTTCAGGAGCTTGGCCACCACGTGATCGTCATCATCGGCGACTGGACCGCCCGCATCGGCGATCCTTCGGGACGCTCCGACACGCGCCAGATGCTCAGCAAGGCAGAGGTGCACGCCAACGCCCAGACGTATCTCGACCAGATGGGCAAGATCGTGGACGTGGACAAGATTGAGGTCGCCTGGCAGACGTCGTGGTTTGAGGATTTCTCCCTGGAAGACGTGGTGCGCCTGTGCGCCAAGTACACTGTGAACCGCATGCTCGACCGCGACGACTTCGCCACCCGTTACAAGGGCGGGCAAGCCGTCTCGGTGGTGGAATTCTTGTATCCGCTTTTACAAGCGTATGACTCTGTTGCTATTGAGGCCGACGTGGAGCTCGGCGGCACCGACCAGTACTTCAACTTTCAGGTGGCCCGCGACATCATGCCCGCCCACGACCTGCCGCCGCAGCAGTTCCTCACCTGGCCCCTGCTCGTCGGCACGGACGGCACCCGCAAGATGAGCAAGAGCTACGACAACTACGTGGCCATCACCGATGCGCCCAACGACATGTACGGCAAGGTGATGTCGCTCTCCGATGACGTGATGCGGGACTACTTTGAGACGCTAACGGACATCCCGGTGGGGGTGTTGGATGGGATGTTTGGCGAAATGGAGGCCGAACGGCGCAATCCCCGCGACGTGAAAGCCGAGCTTGCACGCGAGATCGTGACCCAGTTCCACGATGAGGAGTCTGCTGACGCAGCCGAAGCTGAATTCGTGCGTATGTTCCGCCAGGGCGCGCTGCCGAGCGAGATTCCTACAATTGCCCTGGGTGACGCCCTGCGCCAGGCCAACACAATCGTAGATGCCCTCATCGCCGCCAACCTCGCCCAGAGCCGCTCCGATGCCCGCCGCCTCGTCCAACAAGGCGGCGTCCGCCTGGACGGCGACCGTATCACCGACACCAACACGCCCTACACCGCCAAACCGGGCCAAATCTTCCAAGTCGGCAAGCGGAAATTCGGCAGGGTTAGGAACTGAAGGAAACCGGGCCCGCAAGTGGAATTCGTTGCAGAATCGCTCTCAAGCAAGGTCAAGGGAACGACCATTGCTCAAGGCAAGAGTGCCCGAATGGCTCTATTTGGAGCTAAGCAGTAGAAGTTTCATAGTGTTACCATGAATTAGAAACTGACTAAACCTGCAGCTAAAGGACATCCCTAGAAACTGAGCAATCCTTGGTAGTCGAGAGATGTAGGCTCAGCAAGCTCTGAGTAAATGCTAAGCCACATTGAGTTCTGAAAAGCCCTAGGAGTGGAATTCTAAGCGGGCGCTATGCCTTATTCTGTCGGTTGAATTGTGCCTTTGAGTTGAAGCCATGCTAAAGCCATCAGGAGGAATTCAATATGCAAATTGAGCATGAATTGCCGAATGAGGAAGCCACAGTGGAAGTGTTCCGCGAATTGGGACTTGAGGATACAGAGCTTATAGACCACTTTCGGCAGTTGGCTAAGCAAAGTGATTGGCACAAATGGATAGAGCGGCCTTCCGAACACCAAGATACCCAAAACAACACTCTAGAGGAGTGCACAGAGAGAGATGCCCAACTGGAATCAGCTTCTTGATGAGATTCGCGCTGCGGGGAGCACCCACGATGTAATTCGTCGTCAGTATCTCTCTAGAGTTTGCGAAATCACAGAGCGGAACGTCATTGTCTACTACTCAGGGTGGCTTCAGAAAGGGAATGTCTCGGGCGCAGAGATAAACGACGAAGACAAAAACGGATTCATGACTGTCATCCATGAAATGGACAGAAGTCGTGGTCTGGACTTGCTTCTACATACACCGGGCGGCGAGATGGCGGCAACGGAGTCTCTAGTTGATTATCTGAGGTCAATGTTCGGCAGAGACATTCGGGCAATCGTGCCACAACTCGCAATGTCTGGTGGCACGATGATCGCTTGCGCCTGCAAAGAAATTATGATGGGAAAGCATTCAAGTCTTGGTCCAATAGATCCGCACTTTGGAGGTATTCCCGCACACGGTGTTGTTGAGGAATTCAATAGAGCAAAGAGGGAAGTTAGAGAAGACAACACCTCGATTCCCATATGGCAGCCGATCATCGCGAAGTATAGCCCGGCTCTGATTGGTGAGTGCGAGAAGGCCATCGCTTGGTCGAACGAGATGACAGAAGAGTGGCTTCGGACCGGCATGTTTCGATTCGCAGATGTACCTGACGAAACCATCGAGAATATTCTATTTGAGCTAGGTGACCACGCAATTACCAAGTCGCATGCACGTCACCTGTCGATTGAGAGATGTCGAGAAATGGGCCTTGTAGTTGCGGAATTAGAAGGGAACCAAGAGCTACAAGATGCAGTTCTATCGTTGCATCACGCGTACATGCTAACGTTCTCAGCTACCCCAGCCTTCAAGATAATCGAGAACCACCAAGGAGTTGCATTCATAAAGCTTGCACAGCAAGTTCTAGTTCAAGGACAACCTGCGACTAACCAGGAAGTTGGAAGAGTCGACTGATTAACTCTCAGGTTGCAGAAGATAACTGGCCTTGAAGCCCCCCTTCAAACGACCATCTAGTGAACGGCATGTTCTGTTGACCTGCCTGGTGCACCCATTCTGCCCGTCAGTCCCCAGCCGTTAGCCAGGCCCACGGCCTTCCCACGAAACACCGACACTATTGAGGAAGCTGTCAAGGTAACCCCTTGCTGGCTTCTGCCCAAGAGACCAATTCGCTAGCCTAAGCCCCCGGCGCTTGGCCTTTCTGCCGCTCTGGTCCTGGCCTGAAGTCGTGGACTTCCAGCAGCGTTGTGCCTTGGTCGATCGAGTCGGCGGCGAGGATGGCGGGGGCGGCGGTGTCCATGGCCTGGTAGACGTCGAATTCCAGGGGGGTTGTGCCGAGCACGGCGTCGCGGAATGAGACGTGGACGTAGTAGTCGGCGTCGCCGTGACCGCTGCCGCGGGCGGCGGCCGGCGCGTCGGTGCGGGCGTGGCCCCAATCCATCTCCGCCATATCGTGCATCTGGCCGTCGGCCAGCCACATGAGCGGTTTACCTTTGCCGCTGCGCTTCCATTCCAGCACGCCGTTCGTGCCTGCGATGTGGAACCAGTGGTGCCCCATGCCGTGGGAGACCGGCTGCGTGAAGCCGCAGACCAGCCGCAGAATGGCGTCTTTTTCGGTCTTCATGAGCGCCGCCTGGATGTCCGGCTGGCCGATTTCGGGATGCGAATAGCTGGGCTCCGCCGTGCTCATGGCGGTGACGGTCAAGACCCGGTCGTCGAGCACCTTCAGCAGCGGGCTGAGCTCGTGGGGCAGGTAGTGGATGGGCGGCATGGTGTGCAGCCAGGTCGGCTGCGCGCCAGGATTGTTCGGCAGCTCCTCCACCGCCGCAAACTCCCCGGAATCCGGATCCTGAAAAAACTGCCGCGTGCCGTAGTAGCCGATGTACTGCCCCTCGCAGAACGTGACGCGGCCCAGCTTGCCGGACTGCACCACGTCGCGCCAGGCGTCGATGTAGCCCCAGAAGCGCGTCTGCTCGCCAAGCTGGTAGACCAGCCCCGACCGTTCTTGCGCCAGCACGATGCGCCAGCAGTCCTCCAGGGTATGCGCCGCTGGCACCTCGCTGTTCACGTGCTTGCCGGCCTCCAAGGCCATAGCCGCCAGCGCCCCCTGCTCCTTGCAGCGCACCGTTACCGCCACGGCATCCACCCGCGGATCGCCCAGCATATCTTCATATCCGGCGTAGGCCGTCACGCCCTTGCGGTCTTGCAGCGCAGCCAACGCGCGCTCGTGCAGCGCCTCTATCGGGTCGCACAGCGCCGTGATGCGGTAGCCGTCGATGCGCTCCAATATGCGCAGCCAGTGCAGTCCCCGGTGGCCTAAGCCGACCAGTCCGATGCGTATTTCATCCATGGGAAAGCTCTCGTCTCTTTTCGCTAACTATCTGAAGATTACGTGAGAATTGAAGACGTGTTACCTCAGATAGTACACCACCCGTATGTCCATTTGCGGTCGTGTACATTCCCTATAGAGGACTCTGCTTACGCTCCACGAGGGCGGTCATGGGCGGTACCGACGGGAATCTCCCCGCCCCCCCCCCCTCGCCCCAGTTAGAGGGGGGGGTTTTACGCGGTGGCGGCCGGGTGGCGGAAGGTAGACC
>VXOZ01000349.1 GCA_009839775.1 Chloroflexota bacterium
TCTATTAGTCATTGTTTTTCGTTGGGTGGGCTCTTTTATGTGTTTATGATTCAGATAGAATGTAGGGGCACTATATATCGTGCCCCTACTTGTCAATCCTGCGGTTGAGACGGGCTGCTTCAGGTTTCAGTCGCGCCCCTCACCCCAGCCCTTTCCCACAAGGAGAGGGAGGAATTGGCACAGCCTCGCGAGCATATGATCGGTGCGCTGGTTATCCTCTTCCGGATTCCTCTTCTTCGATCAGCGCGCTGAGGGTGGTATCGAGGGCGGCGGCGATTCTTGCCGCGGCGCCGATGGTGATGTTCTGTTTACCCTTTTCCACGGTGCTCAGGTAGGCGCGGTCGAGACCGGCCTTCGTGGCGAGTTCCTGCTGGCTCCAGCCGCGCTCCTTGCGCAGGTGCTGCACACGGCGCCCCAAGACTGCCAAGTAGTCCGCAGCGGATTTCGGCTCCTCACGCACCTTCATCAGGCGATTTGCGACGCTGATTGCCTCCAAGGGATCGGCGGAGATGAGGTCCGCCGGGATTGCGGCGCGTAGTGCGGGGTCGGTGAGGCCCACACCCCCCACGAACACCAGCGGCGCGTTTTCGAGGGACTTGAGCGTGTGGACCGCCTCCTGCGCGACGGGAATGCGATCGCGCTGGGAGAGCGAAAGAATGACCAGGTCCGGTTTGCGCTCCCGCACCCATTCGACCAGGTCAGTGGTGGGCGTATTCTGTCCTAAGTACGCCACGTCCCACCCCTCCAGGTAGAACAGGTCGGCAATGAGGCGCGCGCCCACCGCGTGCATCTCGCCTTCCACCGCCGTAATCACTGCCTCGGCCCCGATGGGCTTGCGCCGCCGCGCCAGACCCCGAATGTACGCGCTGTGTTGGAGGGTGATTTGAATGGCAAGGTGCTCGGCGGCGATATTCAGACCGCCGCGGTGCCAGGCATTGCCCACCGCGACCAAGGCGGGAGTGATGACCTCGGTATAGATCACAAGCGGATTGACCCCGCGCTCCATGGCGTCCTTGATTACGCGGAACGCCTCTGCTTGGTCGCCGGCCAGCAGAGCGGCGGCGTAGCGCTTTTCCAGGAGGTCTAGCTCCGGTTTGTCTTCCATCAGGGCCTCATGTGGAGATTCTAGAAAATGTTGTTGGATATAGTTGACATCTTGTGGTGTATATTATATACTACATTCTGTTGGACATATGCCGCACCCGGGTAAGCATATGCTAGGCATATCAAGCAGATTCGTCAAGAAGCCTGAGCAAAAGGAGATCGAAATGCTTAGGAACGTACTGAGAACAACCATCGGAAGTGGCGCTGCTTGGCGGCAACACTTCCGCAAACTCGGGGTAGTTGCCGCGCTCGGCGCAGCCCTGCTGCTCCTCGCGGCCTGTGGCGCTGATGCGGAGTCCACCCCGGCGGCGGAGCCGGAAGCTCAGCCCGGCACTATCGTAGATATTGCCGTCAGCGACGGCAGATTCCAGATCCTCGTCGCCGCTCTCCAGGCGGCCGGCCTGGTGGAGACGCTGCAGGGTGAAGGCCCCTTCACGGTCTTCGCTCCCACAGACGACGCCTTCGCCAAGCTGCCGGAAGGTACCGTGGATGCGCTCTTGCAGGATATCCCCACCTTGACCGACATACTCTTGTACCACGTAGTTTCCGGTAACGTCAAGGCCGCCGACGTCGTAAAGCTCGACATGGCGACCACCGCCCAAGGCGAGTCCGTGTCGATCACCGTAGATGGTGACACGGTGCGCATCAATGACGCCCAGGTCATCATTACCGACATCGAGGCCGCCAACGGCACCATTCACGTTATTGATACCGTGTTGCTGCCGCCTGAGCCGGAAGCAGAGCTTGGCACCATCGTTGACATCGCCGTCGGCGACGGCAGATTCCAGACCCTCGTCGCCGCTCTTCAGGCAGCCGGTCTGGTGGAGACACTGCAGGGTGCAGGCCCCTTCACGGTCTTCGCGCCCACGGACGACGCCTTCGCCAAGCTGCCGGAAGGTACCGTGGATGCGCTCTTGCAGGATATCCCCACCTTGACCGACATACTCTTGTACCACGTAGTTTCCGGTAACGTCAAGGCCGCCGACGTCGTAAAGCTCGACATGGCGACCACCGCCCAAGGCGAGTCCGTGTCGATCACCGTAGATGGTGACACGGTGCGCATCAATGACGCCCAGGTCATCATTACCGACATCGAGGCCGCCAACGGCACCATTCACGTTATTGATACCGTGTTGCTGCCGCCTGAGCCGGAAGCAGAGCTTGGCACCATCGTTGACATCGCCGTCGGCGACGGCAGATTCCAGACCCTCGTCGCCGCTCTTCAGGCAGCCGGTCTGGTGGAGACACTGCAGGGTGCAGGCCCCTTCACGGTCTTCGCGCCCACGGACGATGCCTTCGCCAAGCTGCCGGAAGGTACCGTGGATGCGCTTCTGAAGGACATCCCCGCGCTCACCGACATTCTCCTGTACCACGTGGTGCCGGGTAACGTCATGGCGGCGGACGTCGTGAAGCTTGACGCCGCCGCCACCGTGCAGGGCGGCGACGTGGCGATCACCGTAGATGGTGACACGGTGCGCATCAACGATGCCCAGGTTGTCATCACCGACATCGCAGCCGCGAATGGCACGATCCACGTCATTGATACCGTACTGTTGCCGCCGCAGAACTAGGGAATAGCAGCGAGGCACGCTCAGCCGGTTCTCTAGCCGGCAGGTCGTGTGGCGGCCGGTCGCTTTGCGCGCGCAGACGGGGCGAAACCCAGCGTACGTTAGCCCCTCGCTCTCGCCTGCGCGCAGGGCGACGGCAAGGTTTCAGCATTGACTTGACACCAGAGTGAACAGTCTTTAGGCTACGCAGGGAGGACAGCATATGCAAAGACTCAGGCTGTCTAGCAGTTATGAAAGCAACGCCCCGGCCACCAAGGCAGCCACGTCGCTCCCAGGAAGCGATCGGGTTACGCGGGGCAGTGGGCAGCTTTCACGTGCCGGCCGCGTCGGCGGAAGGAGGAGATGAGCGGCTGTAGAGTGCTTTTTCACGTTGGAATCGAAGGAGAAGACGCATGGAAATCGTTGAAGTCCTTGTCTTGATCGTTGCCGCCGTGGGCGCCATAAATTGGGGCCTCGTGGGCTTGGCGAAATTCGATCTCGTAGCCCTGATCGCGGGCGGTCTAAAGTTCGGCGACGTCAACACTATTTCGCGCGTTTTGTATATCGTTGTTGGCATTTGCGGCCTTGCCGCCCTCTATTTTGGGCTTCTCAACGGCAACGGCGCGTAGTGTTCCCGTGAATGAAGAAGTGCTGCCGCCGTTTGCTTTGAGACGGTTGCAGCCAGCTTGTCGATAGAACCGACTAAAGGAAGAAGCGAGGTCGCACGGTCGTTCGTGTGTCCTCGCTTCAGTTATTCTATCGGTCTTGTCTCTTTTGCGTGACCCTGCCAAGCAGTTGGCATCAAGCTGGACAAACCGGATGCCCCCTCACCCCGACCCTCTCCCCAGGGAGAGAGAGTTTCTTTGGTTGCCGGCGGGAAGAGATCAAAGCCGGACAGGGGAGGCGGGCATTATGTACACTGCCAGGCCGGGTCGATGTTGACCGCGCCAATGTCCCAATTCTGCATGCTCCAGGCATCACCGTCGCGCACAAAGGTGTACTGCTCGCCGGGGTAGGTGACAGTTTCGCGCGAAGTCTGTTCAGTGTCGGTTGCCGTGCAGCTCAGGACCGCATCATAGGTCCACACCTCTTCGGTTTCCACGACTACCTCACTTGCGTCTGCGGAAACACTCTGCACAGTGCAGTTACTCACCAGCGGCACTATGGTTGTGATGCGGACGACGCTATAGGTGTCGGTAGTCTTATCGAGCAGCGACTGAGCGGCAGATTGCGCGCGCGCCGCCATGATGCCCCACGTGGCGCTGAGCTGGGCCGCCTCCAGTTCCCCCCGCATAAACGCGGACTGGCTCGCGTTGGCCGCGGCAATGGCGGCGCTAAGCTCAGCCGTGCAGGGGTCGCCCGCGGCCAGTGCCGCTGTTTCGGGTTCAGGCGTAGCCTCGGGGATAGGTGACGGCGCTGGCGGCGGTGTGGCGATAGGCGCTGGCGTCGGCGTCGCTGCTTCCGGCATGGGTGTAATCACGGATGCCGGCGTCGGTACCACTTCCGTCGCCTGCGGCGTTCCCTCGGCTACCTCTTCTTCCGTGCCGGGATCCGTGAGCCGCAGTGCTACGACTGTGCCGGCGACCACAAGCAGAACCACCACCAGTATGATGAGCATTCGGACGACCCACGACCAACGCATGTTTACACTCCTATACGCTACTGCTTGGCTCCATACTACCCTTAATCCACGCACATTGCACGTTAAGCGCGCCAACATCGTGAGAGCAAGGTGCTATAATGAAGGTGTTTACGGAAGTGGGCAAGGCCCACGCGGAAGTGGGGGAAGCCCACTTTTCTTAATTCCTGGCGGCTGCCTTAGGAAACGGCCGGTCAGGAGGGGAAGGTATCGCGCATGAAGAGCGATTTTGTGTCTGCGATTGCGCAGATTGCGAGCGAAAAAGGCTTAGACCAAGAAGACGTCATTAGCGCGCTAGAGACTGCGATCCTCTCCGCATACCGCAAAGTCAGCGGCGACCCGGTGCCGAATGCCGTGGCGTATTTTGACGCGCAATCCGGCGAATCGAAGATATACGTGCCCAAACTGGTTGTGGAAAACGTAGAGGATACCGAGACCGAGATCAGCCTCCCGGACGCGCAGGCAATTGACTCTGAGGCGGAAACCGGCGACGAGATCGAGGTGGAGATCACGCCTCCCAACGTGGGCCGCATTGCCGCGCAGGCCGCGCGGCAAGTGCTGCTGCAGTCGTTGCGGGAGAAGGAACGCGACCACGTCTACGATGACTTCATCGACCGCGTGGGAGAGATCGTGAGCGGACGGGTGCAGCGGGTTGACAGCCGCGGCGTAGTGCTGGACTTCGGTCGCGCTGAGGCATTGATGTCATCCGCCGATATGGTGCCCGGCGAGCGCGATCGCTACCGTTTGGGACAGCGTCTGCGCGCGTACATCGCGGAGGTGCGCAAAGACCTCAAGGGACCCGTGGTACGTGTTTCCCGCGCGCACAAGGACTTCATCCGGCGTCTCATCGAGCAGGAAGTCCCCGAAGTGCAGACCGGAACGGTGGAGATCAAAGAGATCGCCCGCGACCCGGGCTCACGCACCAAGGTGGCCGTGGCCGCCAAGCAAGAGGGTCTGGACCCGGTGGGGTCGTGCGTCGGTATGCGCGGCACACGCATTCAGAACGTACTGCGGGAACTTGGCAATGAGAAGGTGGAGATCATCGAGTGGAGCGACGACACGGCCACGTTCATCAAGAATGCGCTCTCCCCGGCGGAAATCCAACGGGTGGAGCTTATCGAGGTTGACGAACAGCAGGTAGCCTCCGTGCACGTAGACGCGGACATGGTCTCGCTGGCCATTGGCCGCGACGGGCAGAACACCCGGCTTGCCAACCGGCTTACCGGTTGGAAGATCAACATTCGCTCGCTCGAGGATGACCGGGACGGTGCCGACGCTCCGCCCGCGGACGCGGCAGACGCCTCAGCCCAGACGGAAGATGCCGCGGCGCAAGAACCGGCGGAACCACAGGCTGCGGCGGAGTCCCTGACAACGGAGGAGTCCACGAGCAGCGCCGGCTGAGCGCAACCGCCGGTCTACTGTGGGTCTCTGCCCTTTGCCGCGGCTCTGTGCATGGGATTGCGGCAGGCACGTGCGGTGGATTGTAAAGAGAGAAGGGAGTCTCGGAGGGAGTGGTGAATCAGGCAGCCGCGCCACAGGGAAAGCACATACCGCAGCGGACGTGCCTGGGCTGCCGGACGACCAAGCCCAAACAGGCACTGGCCCGCATCGTGCGCACGGCGGATGGGCGCGTGGCGGTCGATACCACGGGCAAAGCCCGTGGGCGCGGCGCCTACCTCTGCCCGAATGCCGGCTGCGCAAGGCGAGCGCTCAAGGCGGGTACCCTAAAGCGAGCGTTGCGGGTCGCCATAGATGATGCGGCGCTCGCAGAGTTGCGGGCATGGGCCGAGCAGTTCGCGGAGACGGCCCCGACACCCGCACAGGCGCCTTAGGTCAGGCTTCCTCCCCAGGCCCACCCAGTGGGAACATTCTCCCCCGAGGAGACCTTTGCGTAACTAGGTCTCGTGGGCAAGGAGTTACACCCTCTCCTCGGGGAGAGGGCCGGGGTGAGGGGGTTTCTTGCCTTTCTAGCCGCATGACATGTACAGTCAATATATACTAGGACCAAACCGGCTATGAACCGACTGGCGTTCAGAGCAGATTCACCCTCACCCTATCCCTCTCCCATCAAGGGAG
>VXOZ01000177.1 GCA_009839775.1 Chloroflexota bacterium
AAGATAAATCACAATGCTGGCTAGCGTCGCATTCCCAGCGCCTTCGAAAACCAGCAGACGCAATTGGTCGTCTACAATGCGATCGGGGACAATTGGACCACTCGCCATACCCAACTGCTCGCGCGTTGCGCCGAGAGAACTGCACAACCGCTCGGCGATTCCTATCCACCGCGGTTCCGCGCCAATAAGCATGCAGACGCTGTCGGGCAGCACGATCCGGCGGTTGTAGGCGACACTCCCATAGCTCGCGGTAGCGTAACGAATGCGCGAGACGGGTTCCAGACCCTGGCACGCTTGATAGACTGCGGAGACGACGAGATCATAAAGGATCTCCTGCCAGGGCGAAGGCGGTGCGCCAAATGGCTTCAGCAGCGAGTTATTCGAGTGATTGTGGGTGCAAGCAATGGTGACGTTGGACGCTGGAATCTGGCAACGTTCAGTGACGCGAGATACGACCTCCTGGTACTGGTCGTTGCGCATGGTGCAAATGTCGACCGAGACGACTGCCAAACGGGTCTCGCCCTGCTCTAACACGATTGCCCGTGCCCAGCAATCATCGTGCCGGCCGGCGACGACCACCGGTCCGAATCCACCGCTGTAAGCCAGGGGCAAAGACACGCCCAAGGGCGGATTGATGCGCTCGGCCCCAATGCCGATAGAAAGGCTTGCTTCTTGCTGAACTGCCAATAGTGCGCTCCTGCGGATACTTGTCGCCCGAAACTTAAGGGGATTCAAATCGAGCTTGGATAGGGTGGTTCGAAGTATTGCCGTACGCTGGCAATTCTGGAATAACGTAAACCAATGAGTATGGATGGCCAAGAAGTCATTTCACGTATCAGCAAAGACTGAAGCCGCGAAGTTGGAAGCCGGGCCGCGTGCGAGGGCGAGCTTTCGCGGGTAAGACGGAACCGGTTTAGCAATCAACTGGTGTAGGGGCACGATATATCGTGCCCCTACACGTTGTCCAATTGCCTTCTTGCAGGTCTCTAACAGACCACATGCCAAAGGGTGCGCCAAGAACCGGCACGCTTAGGCACCGAACTGCCGCTGCAGCCCTTTACTTGTCGCCGAGTGTCGCGTTGATGAGGTCAGCCGCCCAGCGGGCGTACTCCGCACCGGTGAGATTGCCGGCGAGGAATTCGCGGTATTGACCGTTGATGTCGCCGGAGATGTCGCCGTATTCCGTAAACGTCCAAAGTCCCCAGCCGGCCGGCTTCGTCGTGCGCGAGTGGAGCAGGAATGCTCTCGGATCCACGCCCAGGCTGTTCTTGTAGCCCTCTTGCGCCAGCGTGGACGCGTTGTCATCCAGGAGAGGAGAAACAACGTGGCCTGCCGACGGCGGGTAGCGACCGCCGTTCTCCGGCTTGAGGAGCCACTTGAAGAGCTCCCATGCCAGATCATTGTTGTCGGCGCCGTCGTCCGCCATTTGCAGTGGGTGCGTCCACGTGCGACCGGACTGGCTCGGCCCCTCGCCGGAATACGGCATGGTTGCCAGCGCCCACGTGAAGGGCGCATCGCGGAACGACGTGCAGGTAAGCTGCATGGCCACCTTGCCGGACATGAAGACGTTGCCGCTTTGGCCGCCCATAGCCGCCGCGCGCTCGTCTGCATTCGGCGTCACGCGGTGCTTGTCGCCAAAGTCGCGCCACCACTCCAGGGCGCTGACGAATTCAGGCGTATCGATTGTCGCGCGCTTGGCTTCCGAGTCCCACGGCCCCACGCCCCAGAAGGTGCCGGTGCCGATGCCACCGCCGTTGGAGCACGTAATGCCGCCGCCGTGCCCGAATTGCGTGCGCTCCTCATTGGTAAGCTGATTCGACAGGTCCAGGAAGGTTTCCATGTTCCAGTCGGTGTCGTTCAGGTCTACGGGCAGCGGATTGATACCGGCCGCCTCGAAGATCTCAACGTTATACGCCGTTGCGTCCACCGACATGGTGATGGGCATGCCCAGGATTCTGCCTTCCACCGTCCACATGTTGATGGCCGGGGCGGCAAACGTAGCCGCCGTGTCAATCTTGTCCCGGGCAAACAACGGCGCCAGGTCAATCGTCACGCCAGTCTCGTAAGTGGTCAGGACCGCACTCCAGCCGTTCTCCATGATATTGATGGGGTCGCCGGCCGCCTGCGCCGCGTAGAACTTCGTCCGCACCTCGCCCCAGCCACCCGACGGCACGAGGTCAATGGCAATCTGCGGCATCTCTTCAGAAAAGTCGGCCAGAATCGGTTCTAGCACCGGTCGCGTAGTCGGCTTCTCCGCCGAGATCATAGAAATCGTTACCGTTTCGGCCTGAGGCTCTGCCGTAGGCTCGGCCTGCGGCGCCTCTTCCTTCGCCTCAGCCTGCGGCGCTTCTTCCGTCATCACGGTAGCCTGACCGCAGGCTGCAGCAATAATTGCGCCCAACGCGCTTGCCCCCGCGCCGGCGAGCGCGGTGCGCCGCGTGACTTTCATCGATCGAAAATAACTCATTACAGAAGTACCTCCACTTATCTTGCGCCTACGACTGAGGAGAAACGCAAATGCTACAATCTCCCCAATGTAGCGGTGATTTTGCCGTCACCCACATACTGATATAGAGTTATGCCTCTAGTCAAGACAGTGGGGCTAGGACTATCTGAAGGAAGCGCAGAAACGCGGGGAATGACGGCACCAAAAATGGGAGGTTTATCCGCTCTGTTGTCACATTGACTGCTGCAGTATGGGCCTGGCAAGTCTAGACTCGCATCCTCTTTCTGCTACTGTCTGGACAAGCTTTCTTGCGCTCGCTTGATGTAAGGTGTGTGTAGCGCGTGTCGGCGTATAGCCAAGATGATTTTGATCAATATGGAGAGCCTGATGAAACCGAGAGGCGTCGATTTCTTCTGCTACACCGTCAGCGACATCAGCAAGAGCGCGGACTTCTACGAGAACACGCTGGGCCTGACGCTCTACGCGTGGATCGATGCGGGGTGGGTGGAGTTCGTGGTTGGTGACACGCCAACGGTGCTCGCACTGCGATCCGGTAGCGAGAGCCAAGACGCGAATGGAGAGGTTGGCGGAGGCGCCATCGCCATAGCAGTCGATGATGTTGAGCAAGCCGTTGCTGAGTTACGCGCCCAGGGCGTGGAAGTGGTGCTGGAGCCAGGCGAACAGGCGACCTGTTTCGCGGCCGGCATCGCCGATCCGGATGGCAACCTGATCCTTCTTCACAGCCGCAAAGATGGGACGGCGGGCTAGACCAATGTCGGTCAACGCCGCCCCGTACACCTCACGATTCTTCGCGACACTCGAATGCAGCCGTATGCAGTTGGCCCGCTTACAGCGCGGCTATTATCTCTTCGTGGTAGGCAAAGAGCGCCGGAATGCCGCCGGTGTGGACCATGATCACCGGCTGATCGGCGGGAAGTTCACCGGCGCGTGCCATGCCAATGACGCCGGACATCGTCTTGCCGGTGTAGACCGGTTCGAGCAGCACGCCCTCAAGCTGGGCGGTCAGCCGGATGGCTTCCATTGCTTCGTCTGTCACCGCGCCGTAGCCTGCACCAAGATAGTCGTCAGAGACATAGACTTCATCCGCGGACAGGCCGCAAGGTATCTCAAGCTGTTCCGCAAGCCGCTGGGAGCGAGTCGCCACGTTTTCTCGTTGCTCGTCGGCGGGCTCCTTGATGGTGATACCGACCACTTTGATGGGCAATCCCAAGACCTTGATGCCGGCGGCGAAGCCCGCATGGGTCGTGCCGGAGCCGGAAGTGATAAAGATGGTGCTCGGCGGATTTGGCAACGAGTCTAGTTGTGTCGAAAGCTCCAGCGCGCAACTCAAGTACCCACACATGGCACGCAGTGCCGGTTCCGGATACATGCTGGTAATGCGGTACGGCTTCCTGCCTTGCGCGCGCAACTCCGCCTCAATGGGATCAATGCGCGCTTGCAGACCGTCGATACCCACGTCTTCCAACACGGTGACGTTGGCGCCAAAGATGTGATCGAGCAGCAGATTGCCCTGCACCTCGTTGTGGAGGCCGCCGGACAACACGAGGAAGCAACCGAGCCCCACCTTGGCACAGGCCGCAGCCGCCTGGCGGCACTGGTTCGACTGGGTATCGGCCCCGGCGACCACGGTATCGCAGCCCTGGGCCACCGCCGAACCAATTTGAAACTCCAGGTTGCGGGTCTTGTTGCCGCCGAGGGCCAGGCCCGTGAGGTCGTCGCGCTTGATATAAATCGACGGCCCGCCGACGGCTTCCGAGAGACGGGGGCAGGCATCTAAGGGTGTGGGAAACGTGCCTAGCGCAACGCGCGGCTGCTCGGCCAATTTCGCCGCCAACTCGTCCTGCGAGAGGATTTGCGCGCTCTGTACTGCCATGGCAATTGCTCCTTTTGTCTGTCTGGGTCTGCCTAAGCACCTGGACTCGGTTAATGTGCTCGTGTCAGTGCACGTCCGCTCCGCGTTAGCTAGCCGTAGCGCGGGGGCTTGTCCCCCGCTTCTTGAGATAACAGGCAGCCACCATTTCGGACAAGGCGCCTAGTTTCGGATAGATACCCGGTACGGCGTCTGCCCATTTTGACCTTATCAAAGGCGCAGGTTTGAAACCTGCGCTACCAGAATCAGGTAACTGCTTCTGCATCCCAACAAGCGGGTGAGGCAATACGGTTCGTTCCCCCAAATGCCTCTGTGACAGTGTACTCCGCTCAGTCTGTTCGCACCAGATAGCCGCGGATGTCGTACGCGCCGGGCTGCTCGACCGGCAGCACGCCTTCTTCGATTGCCGAATCGAGAGGATAATCCGTGATTTCCAGCGGGAAATTGACGATCCCCCGCGTGTAGGTGGACGCCGAAATAGCCAACAGTACTTCCAACGCTTGGCGGCCGTTTTGCGCATGGCCCCGGTGTTCGCGCCGTCCTTCGATCCACTCGATCAACTCTTTCGCCTGGAGGGCCTGGGCATTAGGCTCATTGAAGGAGATTTCTTTGCTCCCGTCGCCCGTAAGCAGCCGCAGCCCGTTGCTCTTGGGGAAAATGCTGCCGTGAGAGCCATAGACGATGCAGGGCTGCACGCGCCGGTCGTCGCCGATATCCGATTCCAGCACCCCCCGCACGCCGCCCGCAAAGCCGATGAGGGCTTGCGCACGGTCCTCGATGCGTTGTGCCCGCTCGTAGCGGTCGGTACGCCGCTCCACCGAGCCCATCACCCACTCCACCTTGGGGTCGCCCAGGATGTAGCGGGCATAGTCTACGTTGTGTATGGAGCTGTTGGACAAGCCGCCGTTCTGTTGGATGTAGAGAAACTCCACGCGGCCGATCGTGCCATCCTGGATGAGACTGCGAATCGCGTTGGTCTGCGTGCGAAAGCGTCCCTGGTGTCCAATCACCAGTTTGGAGCCATGCTCCTCGGCGGCAGCAATCATGGCGTCGGCCTCGCCCAGCGTGCGTGCCATGGGCTTTTCGCAGATGATACCGGGCACCTTGGCTTCAGCGGCGGCGATGGACATGGGAGCATGCAGCCCCGGCCACGAACAGACACTGACGATGTCCAGGTCTTCCTTGGCGAGCATGTCGTGATAGTCGGCATAGCCACCGGCAATGCCGTGCGCTTCTTGCAACTCCGCCAGTGACTTGGGATGGATGTCCGAAGCCGCGACCATCTGGACGTTATCAAGCTCCGCGTACGCCTGTGCGTGCGACTTGCCCATCCAACCGCAACCAATGATGCCAACGCGATACTTCTCTGCCACGGTTTGCTCCTACATGAATTCTGAAAAGAATAGTGGCTCTATTGTACCGACATTCTTAACTTAGCGGCAGCGACTTTATGGCAATACCTCCCGGAGCCTGTGCTCTATTTTCATAGGGCATGGTACCTGCTATCATGGTGTCCAAATCCGAGCGAGAAAATCGGATGTGTCAATTCGAGCAGGTGATGAGGAGAATCCGACTATGGCAAGCACGTTACGTACCGGAGTGGTAGGCTGCGGAGGTCTTGGACCGAGCGAAGCCAAGATTTCGCACGAAATGGACGATATCGAACTGGTCGGCGTGGTGGACGTCCACATGGAATCTGCTCAAGCGGTAGCGGATGAACTGGGCGTCAAGGCATTCACCGACCATCGCGATCTCCTCGCTGAAGGGCTCGATGCGGTCTTAGTGGTAACGCCCACCTTCACCCATCGGGAGATCTGCGTCGACGCGGCTGAAGCCGGAATTGCCATCTTTTGCGAGAAGCCCATGGCGCTGCAGCTCGACGACTGCGACGCCATGATTGCCGCCGCCGACAAGGCGGGCGTGCCCCTGATGCTGGGCTTCGTGATGCGCTACTGGCCGATCTACGTCGAGGTGCACAAGCGGCTGCAAAACGGCGA
>VXOZ01000154.1 GCA_009839775.1 Chloroflexota bacterium
TTTGTATAATATACAGCACCTACATTGTCCAGTTCCTTGTTGATTTCCCCTGGCTCACACGAGAATGTCCTTATGAAGCCGCTTACAGATCCTTGCTGATTACCTTCGATCTCATCTGCGGAAAACACAAAAATCGAAAAGACTCGCTGACAGTACTCTTCGAAAGACCTTGAATCTTGTAAACTTCGGAAACGTGTCTCAGACAAGCGCTTTAGGCGCATCGGGATCTTTAGAATTACTTCAAAACTGCTTCCAACATAAGAATCTAGCCACTCTTTGTCCTTGGCGTATCTCTTCTCTGCCAACTCAATGAACTGAAAGTCATAAGCTCCGTCCCCGCCATAGAAAATGGGCTCAATTATGCGATCAGAGCTCTCTAACCATTGTTGATTGGCCGACTGGAACTCTTCTTGCCCGATGGTTTCTTTTGAAAGATTCCCTAAAGCGACGTTGAATAGTTTGCTGTAGGATTGATGCAATTCCCCGAGTAGTTCAAACGCTCTGCTCCCTTGCTCTTCTGCGATACTCTCGGAAGGGATCACGTCCAGCCTCAATGGCTGCTTTGCCATGAGGCCTAAGAGAAAAGAGAGTTCCTTGATGCTAAGATGCTGGTTCCAGTCCTTTAAGTCCCCCGAATCAACTATTGGTGACCACAAGTGCTCAATGACAAGAAGACAGAAAGTATAGATAAAACCATCCTCTTGGCCTAGTCGCTCCAAGTCCGCAACTATGTCACTCCTGTTTCGAAACTCCTTTGGGCGCTGCAAACTCATCAATTAACCACCTTCTGTATTGCTGGGTGTTTGTCACTTTGAAAGACAGTGTCGTCATTCAATCGAAGCGATACCAATAGTTGGCATCAGTCAGATGTCAGCACAAATTCACTCAAATCAAAAGGAGCGCCCGGTGCCTGTGCACCGCTGGCGCTCCTTCAATATCCCTAAGGCCGCTCCGCAGTCTCGTTACCGAGACCTGACGGAGGCGGCCCTGGATTTACAACTTACATCCATGGGCATCACCTCCTTTCTCTTGCCAGCTATCATACTATAGAGGCATCAGTCCTGTCTACCGTGCGCTTGGGGCGACGCGCCAACGCAGGGGATACTTAGCCCAAGAACTCCTTGGCGAAATGGACCATTAACGTGAAGCGATTCGGTCTCCTCTGTTTGACGTTTCTTGTTTTGCTAGCGATATCGTGTGCGCAGACTGCGCCCGCTTCAGTTTCGCAAATCGCTACCCCGACCCCCCAGGCGACGCAGATTCCGGGTCGCGCAGACCTCTACCAGTTGCACGATGTACCGGAGCACTTGGCATATATCCGGTGGGGATGGATTCGCTGGCAAAACTCAGAAGGCGGAAGGTTTGATGAGCTTGAGGAGTTGGTGTTTGAGTTCACGATTCACAACGACGTGGAGCCCATGGGGGGCGGCTTCGGCTACTACTTGATGCTGGGCCATAGCAGGATTTCCGGTGTGCCGTTCTACTTTGGCGTGCAGACTGACGTGAAATACCCTGACGTTGCGCTTTCCTACGGCAAGGGTCTGATCTTCTCCCGCTGGCATACCCGCGACCTCGCCTACGCCCGCTACGCGCCGGAGGACGGCTGGACGGAGTCTTCCGGCCACGAGGGAGACTTCATTGGTGTGCGGCGTTCGTATGAGTGGGGGCCCGGCGACTATCGCGTGCGGCTGGCGCCTGACGAATCCGCGCCACAGGACCCTGACGGCGCGTGGTTTGGGGTGTGGATCACCGACCTCAGCACGAATGAGACCACCTGGATCGGCTCGCTCAAGTTCCCGCTCCAGGACGGCAAAGCCATTATAGAAACACCTGTGTACAGCACCATGGAGTTCTATGCCGAGATACCCGGGTCGCGAATCAGGCCGATCGATATTCCCTACTGGCACGTCTCAATGAAGCGGCCGGCGGGTGACGGGGTGATAGCGCACGGGGGTCGCACGGGATACTCGGCGCTCAAGGGCGAAATCACGAATGCCGACATCCGCTATGACCTTACCGATGACATCGTACACATCCAGGCCGGCGGAGCAACGGAGCGCCGCACCGAGCCGGGTATAGTCGACTTCTGGTAAGTATGGCTGCGTTAGTCTCGGCCTGCTATATCAGGCCCGCGTTGTGCAGGAAAGCCGTCAGCAAGCTGCGCATTTGCGCGCGGTAGTGAGGCTCGTAGCGGGCAAATTCCCGCAGGTGGCGGGCCGCTTCCTCGTTGGGATCGAAGCGGTCTCCCATCAGTGCGTAGTCGCCGCCAAGTTCCCGGTTCCAGACCTGTAACTCCTCCAGGGTGAGTTGTGGCTCGAACTGGAACCCGTAGGCGTTGCCGTAACGGAACGCCATGTTGATCTTGCGGTAGCTCCCGTCGCGGCAGAGCATGGTGCCCTCCGCCAGCCGCGTAGCTCCCGGGGGAATGGAGAAACATTCCCCGTGCAGGGTGGGCACGAGGGGAATGGTCAGCTTGCTGAAGACCGGATCGGCGTCGCCGGTGGCGGTCACCTCCAGCTTGCGCAGACCGAACTGATAGCCGCCCGTCGGCTCCACCGTGCCGCCCAGGGCCGTGGCCATGATCTGCGCCCCCAGGCAGATGCCCAGCACCGGTGTGCCTATCTCCAGAGCCCGACACAGGTAGTCGCGCTCTAAGTGAATGGCCGGGAAATCGTCGTTGGCCGACTGCGGCCCGCCCAGCGCCACGATGAGGTCAACCTGCTCCAGCGGGGGCGGCGCAAAGCGGTCGAAAGCGGGGGCGGACTCGAAGATGTTCAGGGATTCGAGTTGAAAGCCGTGCTGCTCCAGCACGCCGCTGAAGTTGGCGGCCAGAGTCTCCGGCGCGGCATGGCGGATGATTAAGGCTGTCTTCATAGAATTTCCCGGGGTGGGTGACAATACAGTGCCACTGCAAGGGTCCTTTGCATGGCTTCGTCGGTAAGCGGAAACTCCCCTCACCCTAACCCTCTCCCCCAGGAGAGGGAACTGGAGTGGCTCCCCTCGTGCAAACCCTCCCTTCAGGAGAGGGAACCGGTGCCGCACCAAATGTCACACGGGATCAAGCCGCAGATGGCGATAACCGGATCTGCAAACACACGTCCCTAAAGTTGCCTGCGTGGGAAGGGGTCTCTGCGACTGGGCGGCGGCTCGCTGCGGCCGAGAATCACGTTGGCGGCGTACTGCCGGCCCGCGTAGGGGTCTTCCAATTGCAGCATCCAGTCCCAGAGGCGGTCGGTCAGCCGCTCGCGCACGTCGGCGCAGTGCGGGTTTTCCGCCAGGTTGTACGTCTCGTAGGGATCTTCCTGCAGGTCATAAAGTTCGTCGTAGTCGAAGCCATTGAAGACGAACTTGTAACGCCCGTCGCAGATGGTGCGGTTCATGAAGTAGAAGATGTTGCCGTGGTCCTGCAGGAAGAGCTCGCGGTGCTCCGGACGGTCCGCGGCGCCGTCTTGGCCCATAAGCAACGGCACGAGTGAGATGCCGTGCGCGCCCGCCAGCGGTTCCGCGCCGGCCAGATCGAGGAAGGTCGGGCCCAGGTCGAGGGTGCGCACGTAGTCGTCGCACACCTGCCCCGCGGCGAACCCCGCCGGCCAGCGCATGATATACGGCATGCGGTGGGTCTCCTCGTACGGCCAGATGTCCTTGAACCAGAGGCCGTGGGCGCCCATCATGTCGCCGTGGTCGGAGGTGTAGACCACCACCGTGTTCTCCGCCTGGCCGGATTCGTCCAGGAAGTCCAGCACCGCGCCGACGTAATGATCGATGAGGGAACTATAGGCCCGATAGTGGGCAATTGACTTGCGCGTATGCTCCTCGTTGACCTCGCGGAACCAGGTCTCGCGGGCCCGGCGCACGTAGGCGGGCTTAGCCGCGGCATCCGTATAGAAACTCGGCGGCACCGGCACGTCGCGCCAGTCGAAGCGGTCGGCATATTCTTTGGGCACCACGTACGGATTGTGCGGGCCGGTGAAATTCATCCACAGGCACCACGGGCTATCGCTCTCTTCGTCGGCGAGGGCGCGTAATTGCTGCAATCCTGCTTCCGCCTGCATCGCCGTGGTGGTGGCTTCCGGCGGCCCGTCTTCCACGCCGTAATGCAGCCAGTAGATGCCCGCCGCGTCGTGGAAGCCCCAGGTGCCCGGTCGCGGCCCGCTGCCGGCGCCCGGCTTTGCCACACCACCCTGCTGCTCGGTGCGGATGCGATGATCGCGCAGGTACGCGGCCCTGTCGAAGGCGCGTTCCTCGGTATCGAAACCGTATTCCACGGGCCCCCGCTCCCAGCCGATGTGCGCTTTGCCGACGTAGCGCATGCGATACCCCGCCGCGCTCATGAGCGGGCCCCACGAGGGCACGCCGTCGCGAATTTCGCGGCTGACGGCATAGGGCACGTGACAGTTGTTGAGCACGTGGTGCGCATGGGGATAGACCGCCGTGGCAATGGAAGCTCGCGCAGGGGCGCAGGGCGTGGTCACCGTATACCCGTGCCGGAACCAGATGCCCTCACGCGCGAGCCGCTCCAAATGCGGCGACCACCCGTCCGCCGCCGGTCCCGCGGTCGCGTACTGCTGCTGATCGGACATGATGAGAAGGATGTTCGGTTGTTTTGACATAGAATCCGCTCTCTTTCCGCGCTGAAACCATTGAGTCGTGTCACAACTAGAGTCCGAAGTCGGAAGACGTCAGTCCTACTCTAGCAGCATGGAATAGGCAGCGTGTGGTTGGCGTCGGGCTATGCTCTCACCCGCGGCCAGGTGGTGAGCAGCCAGACGGTGATGCCGGCGGTGATGACGTGCATGACCATGAGGCTGGCGACGGCGGGGACGGTGGCGCCGGGGCCGTTCGTCGTGAGCATCAGGATATTCGGGATGAAAGAGAGCAGGAGCAGGATAAGCGCCAGTCCGCGGAAGACCTTGATGGCATGTTTCGTGAGACGGGCCAGAACGGCAAAGACGACCGTCGCGCCCAAGACGCCAATGAAAGTGAAGAAGATAATGCCTTGCCACTCTTGCAACGCAACGAAGAGGTGCGAGATGGGGAAAACGGCCTTCACCAAAATGCGTACGAGCGCATTTGCAATCAGCGACAGCAGAAAGGCCGCCCCGCCGGCTACCCACACCCGGCTGATTGCGATCCGGTCCGCCCAGGGTGTGCTCATGTCGGTTTGCTCCTCGCTAGGAACGGCAAGACTCAAGAGAAACGCGAATGCAATCTAGAGGGAAACTGCTCCCCGTTAGCGGATCCAAAGCTGCAGGCCAGTCTGCATTGGTTCCGTAGAACGTGCTGGCCTCGCTTGGCTGAACTGGATTCACCTCAACCCGAAGTCTCACCCTCACCCTAGCCCTCTCCCTCAGGGAGAGGGAATTACCACCGCTACGGGTTCACGTTCATGTCGTACTTGCCCGGTGAGATCAGGGCTTCGGTGGTCATGCCCATCACGCCGCCGCTGGCGCCCTTGGTGAGCGAGGCGCGCACCACCTTGATGGGGTCCACGATGCCCGCCTTGATCATGTTGACGAACTTGCCGTTGTGCACGTCGAAGCCGGTGGGGTAGCGTCTGCGGTAGATGTCGGCGATGATCGCTTCGGGGTCGTACCCGCCATTCAGGAGAATCTGGCGCAATGGGGCTTCCGCGGCTTCCGCCATCATCCTGATGCCGTACGCCTCTTCCTCGTCAGATGCCTTGAGCTTGCGCAGCGCCTTGGCGGCGTGAATGTAGGCGATGCCGCCGCCGGGTACCACGCCCTCTTCCAGCGCGGCGCGCACCGCCAGCATGGCGTCGTCGGCACGCAGCTTCTTTTCCTTCATTTCGGCTTCGGTGAAGCCGCCGACTTTCAGGATGGCGATGCCGCCGCTGAGCTTGCCGATGCGCTCGCGCATCTTGTTGCGCTCAAACTCGTTCTTCTCGTCTGGGATGAGCTTCTTGACTTCCTGAATGCGGCGGCGGATGGCAACCTCGCTGCCCATGCCGCCCACGATGGTGAAGAAGTCGCGGTTGCACCAGATGCGCCGCGCGCGGCCCAGATCGGCCGCGGTGACGTCTTCCGTCAAGTCTCCGGAATCGCTGGAGACAAAGGTGCCTCCGGTCATGATGGCGATGTCCTCGAGGATGTGCATCATGCGGTTGCCGGCGCCCGGCGCCTTGATGGCGAGGGTTTGAATTTCGCCTTCCTGCTTATTGACCACCAACGTGGCGAGGGCCTCGGCTTCCACGAGGTTGGCAAAGACGACCAGGCTCTTGCCGCCGACCGACTACACCGCTTCCAGCGCCGGAATGACCTGATCGGCCCGCTTAAGCTGTTGGTCGGTCACCAGGATGCAC
>VXOZ01000321.1 GCA_009839775.1 Chloroflexota bacterium
CTATGAACTCTCACAGGAGCACGGGCTGCACGTCATTGTGCCCATCGACGGCGACGGCAACTACGTCGATGGCTTCGGCTCGCTTTCGGGACGGAATATCACCGAGACAAATGAGCCGATCTTCGCCAACCTGGAAGAGGCCGGCATCGTCTACCGCATCGAGGACTATACCCACCGCTATCCGGGCTGCTGGCGGTGCGGTGAGGAAGTGGCGTTTCGGCTGGTGGATGAGTGGTTTATCTCCGCGGAGGAAATCCGCAGCCAAATGCTGGCGGAGAACCAGACCGTTGACTGGGTGCCCGAGTACGGCCGGAAGCGCATGGACGACTGGCTGAATAACATGGGCGATTGGTGCATCTCCCGCAAGCGCTTCTGGGGACTACCCTTGCCTTTCTATCACTGCGAGAGTTGTGACCATGTGACGATCGTCGGCACCGTGGCTGAACTTGAAGAGCGGGCCACAGACGCCGCCAAGGTGCGCGCATTGCCGGAGCTCCACCGCCCGTGGATTGATGAGATCACGATCAATTGCGCGGATTGCGGCGCTGAAGCGTCGCGCATTCCTGAAGTCGGCGACTGCTGGCTGGATGCCGGCATCGTGCCGTTCTCCACGCTCGGCTACCTGGAGGGCAGCGCCGAATGGGGCAAGTGGTACCCCGCCGACTGGGTGAGCGAGATGCGCGAGCAGATTCGCCTCTGGTTCTACGCGCTGGCCTTCATGAGCGTCACCCTGGAAGACGTGCGCCCGTACCGCAACGTGCTGATCTACGAGAAAGTCAACGACGAGCACGGCAAACCCATGCACAAGAGTCACGGCAATGCCATCTGGTTCGACGACGCCGTGGAACAGATGGGCGCCGACGTCATGCGCTGGCTGTATTGTGAAAGCAATACCCAGCAGAACCTGAACTTCGGCTACGGCGTCGCCGCGGACGTGAAGCGGCGGCTCCTGCTCTTCTGGAACGTCTATAACTTCTTCGTCACGTACGCCCGGTTGGAGGACTTTGATCCCACCCAGGTCTCGATGCCGCTGGAAGTGCGGTCAATCCTGGACCGCTGGATCATCGCGCTGCTCCACAAGCTTGTTCGGGACGTGACCAGCGATCTGGAGGAATTCGACGCTTACAGCGCTTCGCGACGAGTAAACAGCTTCATCGAGCAGTTGTCCACGTGGTACGTGCGGCGGGGACGCCGCCGCTATTGGAAGTCCGGCCAGGACCGCGACACGCTGTCAGCGTATGTGACTCTCTACGAGGTCCTGACTACCCTAACGCGCACGATTGCGCCCGTAATGCCGTTCTTGACCGAAGAGGTATACCAAAATCTCGTCCGGGGGGTAGACGCCGGCGCGCCTGAGAGCGTCCACCACACCGAGTGGCCGCGCTACAACGCGTCGCTGATCGACGAAGATCTGCTTGCCCACATGGAATTGACCCAGCGCATCGTCAGCCTCGGCCGCGCCGCGCGCAGCACGAGCAAGATTAAGGTGCGCCAACCCTTGCCGGAGATGCTGGTGCACGTGAAAACCGCTGACGAGCAGGCGGGACTCGATCGCTTGCAGGAGCACATCCTGAGCGAACTCAACGTCAAGTCAATTCGCTTCGTTGGGCCGGAAGAGGAGCTTGTAACCTATGAACTCAAGCCACGGTTCAAGCTGCTCGGCCCCAAGTACGGGAGGCAGGTCAAGGCCATCGCGGCGGCACTGAGCAAGAGCGATGCCCAGGCCGGTGCGCGGCTCGTGGCGCAAGGAGAGCCCATTTCAGTGTCTGTGGACGGACAAGAGATTGAGTTGTTGCCTGAAGAAGTCGACGTGCAGGCACGGGAGCGCGCCGACTACAGTGTGGCAACTGAAGAAGGATACCTCGTCGCGTTGCACACGGAAGTCACGCCGGAACTCGAGCGGGAGGGCATGGCGCGCGAACTCATTCATCATGTCCAAAATCTGCGGCGCGCGGCGAATTTCGACCTCTCCGATCGCATCGTGACATATGTTGGCGTGACCGACGGAGAGGCGGATCAGGCGAGCGTTGCAGCAATGCTGTGTGCACATGGTGATGCCGTCGCCCAGGAGACGCTCTCCATTCGCCTTGAGCCGTCTGCCGCGCCGGACCAGGCGCATCAGGAGGATGTTGATCTTAACGGCATCACGGTTACGCTCGGCGTGGAGCGCGCCTCATGATTGATACTGGTCCGTGACTGCTGACGGAAGAGTCTAGCTGTTGATTGATCCAGCTTTTTGTGACCGAAAGGATGAGACAGAGGGGATTAGCTCGAATCGAGATGTAGCCAGCAGCACAACCATAGGAGCTATCGCGAATTCGTCGCCAAAGCGAGGTTGTCCCCTCTCCCGCTGGGAGAGGGCTAGAGCCTGCCCCGTACTTGATACGGGGGTGAGGGAGAATCTCCACGGTCCTGCCCAATTTTATCGTTTTGCTACAGCTACATGACAGTCTCCATATATAGAAAGGAAAAGACATGGCTGATAGCTCACAGACACTGCCCCGTATATTCAAGTGGTTTGATGAAGGCAAGTTTGCCGCGTCCGGCTTTCCCGAGAGCGAAGCGGAACTCTGCGCGGTAGCCGAGCAAGGCATCAAGCACATTGTCGCTGCCACGCGGCAAAAGCCAGATATAGAGACGATAGAACGCCTTGGTATGACAGTCGAAGCCTTCAACGGCGCTAGCAGCGATCTGGCAACGCTCGACGCCGCGGTGGAGTCCCTGCACGCGGCGGCCCTGCGCGATGACAAAGCCCTCATTCACTGAGGCTCCGGTTTCGGCGGGGCCGGTACGGTCCTGGCAGGGTACTTGGTGAAATACGAAGGCTACGCTCCGGCAGACGCGGTGCAGGCGCTGCGCGACTTCCGACCGGGAGACTTGAAAGGCGACAGGGTGGACGAATTCATCGCCCACTACGCGGAGAGTCTGAATTCCGAATTAAACTGCGCGCCCAACACGAGAGAATAAACGAAGCCCGCTACTGCATGTGTAGCGGGCTTCTGATTCGGTTTTCTGCCGGTCAAAGCCTTCACAATTTGCCAGAAAAGACCTCAGCTTCTATCTCGGAATGAACTCCAACGCTGCCAATACACCCGCTAATGCTACGAACAACAATACAAGTTGAATCGTGACCTGGTGAAATCGCTTCTCGATCCGCAATTCAAGCGCTTGCAGTTCAGTTCTGAGATCCGCTTTCGTAACGAGTTCGCCGCGCTCTGCGCCGACTATATCAACGAGCGCCTCAGCCTGCGTCTCGTCAAAGCCCGCCCCTGTTAGAATCTTTATTGCCTTATGGGTGTCAAGCACTGCCATCAAGTGTCCTCTTTGTCGCTGCGCTTGTGCCGCACGTGCCTTAAGTATATCACGCGCGTTGGATCTCCAAGTTGGATGTGTAGCAAGCCTTACTGCGTGTTAACAACCAGATTAGGAAGCTAGCCGCACCTCAATCGTTAGGTAAGTCAGGATTCGGCTCCGGCCGGATGTGCTGCGCGAGAAACGCCACCAGCTCCCCAATCGGCACCCGTTCCTGCTCCATGCTGTCGCGGTGGCGCACGGTTACGGTGTTGTCGTCTTTGGTCTCAAAGTCCACGGTGATGCCGAATGGCGTGCCGACTTCGTCCTGCCGCCGGTAGCGACGACCGATGCTGCCGCTTTCGTCGTAGAAGACGTCCCACTGCAGTTGTAGTTCCGCCACGATCTGCTTGGCGATGTCGGGCAGGCCGCCTTTCTTCACCAGCGGCAAGATAGCGACCTTGATAGGCGCCAGGTACGGATGGAACCGCAGCACGACCCGTGAATCACCTTTGGCGTCCACGTCTTGGTCGTAGGCGTCGAGCAAGAACGTCAGGAGCGCCCGGTCGGCCCCGGCCGCAGGCTCGATGACGTAGGGTGATATGTGCTCTTTCTTCTGTTCATCATAAAAAGTGAGGTCTTGTCCCGTGGCCTCGCTGTGGTTGCGCAGGTCGTAGTCCGTGCGGTTGGAGATGCCTTCCAGTTCACCCCAGCCAAAGGGAAACTGGTACTCGATGTCCCAGCAATACTTGGCGTAGAAGGCCAGCTCATCGTCCCCATGCTGGCGCAAGCGCAGGTTCTCCTCTTTCACGCCGTAGGCGAGGTACCATTGGCGTCGCGCTTCCAGCCAATAAGCATGCCAGTGGTCGTCGGTGCCCGGCTCGCAGAAGAACTCCAGTTCCATCTGCTCGAACTCACGCTGGCGAAAGATAAAGTTCCCGGTCGTAATCTCGTTGCGGTACGACTTGCCGATTTGGGCAATGCCGAACGGCAGCCGTTGCCGCGACGAATTGAGCACATTCTTGAAGTTGACGAACATGCCCTGCGCGGTTTCCGGCCGCATGAAGGCCACGGCGGAGTCATCCTCCACCGGCCCGACGTGCGTCTTGAACATGGTGAGGAAGCGGCGTGGGTCCGTAAACTCGCCATCGCAATTCGGGCACACGTCACCTTCCAGATGGTCGACGCGAAAGCGCTGATGGCAGTCCTTGCATTCCACGAGCGTATCGGCAAAGTGGGAGGCGTGACCGGTCGTCTGCCACACGCTGGGGTTCATGATGACCCCGGTCTCCACGCCGACGACGTTCTCGCGCGTACGCACGGTATTGTGCCACCACGCTTCGCGCACGTTGCGTTTCAGCGCAATGCCCAGTGGTCCGTAGTCCCAAAAACTCTCAAAGCCGCCGTAAATCTCACTAGAGGGATAGACGAATCCCCGCCGCTTACAGAGACTTACGATCTCTTCCATGGTGTCAGACTTGGTATCGGATTTTGCTGCCAACGTGACTCCCTTCACGACTGTGTCTTCAACGCGCGCATACGCTCCAGAAAGGGCGTTGTCTTTAGGTCCTGCTCGGCGACGTAGCGCACAAATGTATCTGCGGTCTGTTCTAGGTGGGTGGTTGTGGCCGGGTCCGCTTGCAGGCGTTCCACGGTCTGCAACGGCTCTTGTGCCAACCAGCGGAGACACTTGATGGTCCGCACCGTCAGCGGCGACCCGGAGACGCCGCCACACGCAGCGCACACCACGCCGCCGCTATCCGGTCGCAAGCGATTGCTTTCTTCTGACAGTGCTCTGCCGCACCGGGCGCACGCTTGGAACTGGGCCTGGTACCCCAGGATCGCCAATAGCTGTAGTTTATAGGCTACCAACACCAGCGGCAAGGCGGCCGTAAGCGCCAGCGCGCTCAGCGCCTTGACGAGCAAGATGAACTCGGCATGCGCTTCCACCTCTTCTTCGACTAGGATGTGGGCGGTTTCAACGGCTTGATAGGCGTAGGGCAGACGGTTGAGATCGGTGCGTAGTTCCGGGAACGTCTGCACGGTTTCCGCTTGCACGACCAGGTCCAGGCTCCGCCGGCGCACCACAAATACCTTGGCAAGAGTGAAAAGCTCCAGGTGCCCCGCCATGCGGCTCGTAGGCCGGCGTACACCTTTGGCAATGACATTCAGCCGTCCCCGATCGGGCGTAAGCAGGGTGAGCCGTCTATCGGCCTCTTGAAAGTCAGACCGGCGCAGGACGATTGCTTCCGCGATGTACGTTCGTTCTCTTGCCATGGGCTTCATACGACCAGCGCGAGATTACTGAATTGCCGAGTAACACGCCACGCCTGGGCATATCATCGCTGACCGCGCTTCCTACTCTTCTCCTTGACCTCATCCCCATACCAAAACCGACGCTAGAATGGTGGGAGGCTGCGAGCTTGCCCACTCACAGCCTCCTCATTTCTCGCACAACGGACGGCGTCTAGTTTACGGTGGCGCAAACTGCGGATAGGCAATTTCACTGGGACACGCAACCATTCGTAGCCCAAGCCGTAAACGGACATCGTCGTTTACATCGACGAGCGCTATACCTACGTAAGAGGCTAGTCGTTACTAGCCCTCTCCTCCGCCTCGGTGCCGTCTTCTGCCCGTTCTACGTCAGGTTCCTTGCGCACGAGTACCTTCTTGATCCGTCTACCTTCTACAGCTAACACCGAAACGGAGATGCCGTCGAGTTGGAGTTCGTCGCCTTCGTCGGCCATGCGGCCAGGGTGGGCGTAGATGATTCCGCCCAGGGTATCGACCTCTTCGTTTTCCAAGCTGATTCCGAGCGAATCGTTGAGGTCGTGCATGCTGATCGCCGGATCAACCACGGCCTCTAGTTCGTTGACCATTTCCACCTGCGGTTCTTCAACGTCATGCTCGTCCTGGATTTCGCCGACGATTTCTTCCAGCACGTCTTCAATCGTGACCAGCCCAGCGACGCCGCCGAATTCATCCACGCAGATCGCCGCATGCACACGCTTCTGCCG
>VXOZ01000384.1 GCA_009839775.1 Chloroflexota bacterium
ACTCAAGCTCAACGACGCGGCGCTGACGTACGTGCCGGAAACCAGCCCGGCCCTAGGCTTTGGCTTTCGCTGTGGCTGCCTGGGTCTGCTCCATCTCGACATCGTGCAGCAGCGGCTGGAACGCGAGTACGGTCTGGAAATTCTCACCACGCTGCCGAATACCGAGTATCGCGCGGTCACGACTGCTGGCAAGAGTGTTGACGTGGATACGCCCGCGCAACTGCCGCATCCATCGGAACTCGACCGCATCGAGGAGCCGTGGGTAGAGCTCAACCTCATCACCCCGTCCGGTTACATCGGCGCCATCATGGAACTGTGCGAGAACCGGCGAGGTGCTTTCATTGAGCTTGAGTACCTGGATGAGCGGCGCGCGATCCTTAAGTACGAAGTGCCGTTCGCAGAAATCCTCACCGACTTCTACGACCAACTGAAGACCCGCACCCAGGGCTACGCCAGCATGGACTACACCGTGACCGGTATGCGGCCCGGCGACCTGGTGAAGCTGGAAATCCTCGTGAACGGCCAGCCGGTGGACGCCCTATCGAGCATCATCCCCCGCGAACGCTCGCAGCAGGTGGGACGGGCACTGGTCATGGAACTGCGCAAACAAATACCGCGCCAGTTGTTCGAGGTGCCGCTGCAGGCCGCCATCAGCGGGCGCATCATCAGCCGGGAGACCATTCCCGCCCTGCGCAAGAACGTGCTCGCCAAGTGCTACGGCGGCGACGTCACTCGCAAGCGCAAGCTGCTGGAAAGACAGAAAGAAGGCAAGAAGCGCATGAAACGGGTGGGCCAGGTGGAAATACCGCAAGAGGCTTTTCTGGCGCTGCTGAAGGTGTAGGTGCGTGCGAACATTGGCAACGTAACATTCATTAAGATGGGAGCAACACAGCGTGACCGAATCACAGTCAGCGACGGACACAAAGCAAGCCACTGGCGCGGAGAACGTGCGTTGGGACTTGGCGGACCTCTACGCCGGGCCGGATGATCCTGCTATCGAGACGGACTTTGAGGCAACTCTGGCACAGGCGCAAGCGTTTCAGGAGAAGTACCGAGGCCGGATTGCCGCAGGCGAGATCACGCCGGCGGAGTTTCTGGCGGCGGTTGAAGAGATTGAGCAGATCTACATAGCCGCGCATAAGGCCGCCATGTACGCGGATCTGGTTTTTTCGGTGGATACGGCCGAGCCGGCCCACGGGGCGCTGCTCCAGCGCACGCACGAGCAGACCACGCAGGTGCAGAACGCGCTGCTCTTCTTCGACGTGGAGTGGCGGCAGGCGGACGACAACTTTGCCGAGGGCATCCTGGCGCACCCGCCACTCGCCCGCTACGCGCACTCGCTGGCCCATGAGCGGGTTTTCGCGCCCCATACGCTTACCGAGGCCGAGGAGAAACTCGACGCCGAAAAGCGCCTCACCGGTATTGGCGCCTTTCAGCGGCTCTTCGACGAGCGCACGAGCCGCCTGCGTCAGACTGTGACCGTGGACGGTGAGCGCAGGGAAATGAACGAGACCGAGATTCTCGCCCTGCTCTACCATGGCGACCGCGGCGTGCGGCGGCGCGCGCAGATCGCCATGACCAAGGCCCTGCAGGGTGACGCCCACATTCTGACCTTCATCTTCAACGTGATGGCGCAGGAAAAGGCCATCGAGGACCGCCTGCGGGACTTTCCGGACCCCATGTCGTCGCGCAATCTGGCGAACGAGGTTGACGACGCCACCGCCCACGCCATGCTCGACGCGGTGACCACGCGCTACGACATCGTCGCCGACTACTACACCCTCAAGCGCCGCATGTTGGGCTACCGCAAGCTCTACGATTACGACCGCTACGCGCCGGTGTTTCCGCCGCCGGAAGGCGGCGTGGACTTCGCCGAGGCCAAAGCGCTCGTCCTGGACGCCTACCGCGCCTTTTCGCCGGAAGTGGGGGATTTGGCGGGTGAATTCTTCGAGAAGCAGTGGATTGATGCCGCGGTCTTACCCAGCAAACGCGGCGGCGCGTTCTGCCAGCCCTGTATGCCGCACCTGCATCCCTTCGTCTTCCTCAGCTATACGGGCAACCAGCGCGACGTGATGACGCTGGCCCATGAGCTCGGCCACGGCATTCACGCCCGCCTTGCCCGCGAGCAGTCGTACCTCGAGTTCAGCACGTCGTTGGTGGTAGCGGAACTGGCCAGCACGTTTGGCGAAATGCTGACGTTCCATCTGCTCATGGAGCGCACCACCGATCCGCGCGTCCGGCTGAGCCTGCTGGCGCAGAAGATCGAGGATGCGTTTGCTACCGTCTTCCGCCAGGCGGCGATGCACCAGTTCGAATACGGGCTGCACACCCGCCGCCGCAGCGAAGGCGAACTGACGGCGGAGACCATCGGCGAGATCTGGATCGAACAGCAATCGGCGATGTTCGGCAACTCGGTGGAGATGACGGACAATTACCGCCACTGGTGGGCGTATATCCCGCACTTCATCCACGTGCCGTTTTATGTCTACGCCTATCCCTTCGGCGAACTGCTCTCCCTCTCGCTCTACCACGCCTACCAAGAACAAGGCGCGGCCTTTGTGGAACAGTATCGCGGCATGCTGGCGGCCGGCGGCAGCGAATCCCAGGCCCAACTCATGCAACGCGCCAGCATCAACACCGCCGACCCTGCCTTCTGGCACGGCGGCCTGGACATCATCCACGACATGGTGCAAGAGGCAAAGGCGCTGGCAAAGGTCTGAGATCTGCGATAGTGCAGTGGAACTAAGATATAATGTCATTTGTGGAATGCAAGTCCAGCGCCCTGATGATGCTTGTTCGGGGACAGTTGGCCACAAGCGAACGAGACTCAATGCATGAAGTTTGAATGTCTCTTGGAGCTAGTTGAATGGCAGTAGCGGTGGCAGATAGAGGTCCTGATACTGTGGTGAAGGACATCCTCGATTCTGAGGATGAGATACCTTTCAAGTACTCAATAACAAGCTATGGGGCTGACTTTACGCTTGACAGTCTAGTCAGGCGGATTAATGACGGGAGTATTGTCGTTCCAACCTTTCAACGGCAATTCGTATGGAATCAAAAACAGGCGTCCCTGCTCATCGAGTCTTTCTTGATGGGGCTTCCAGTTCCAGGGATTTTTCTTTCCCTTGAAGAGGACCAGACTCTGCTTGTCATCGATGGACAGCAGCGCTTGCGCACACTTCAGTATTTCTACGATGGGATCTTTGATCAGACCGGAAGGGAGTTCGCGCTAACCGGTGTCCGTGAGCCTTTCAAGGGCGATACTTATAGGACGCTTTTAGATCAAGACAGAAGGCAGCTAGATAACTCAATTCTGCATGCGACGATCGTGCGCCAGGATGTCCCTCAAGACGGTAACAGTAGCATCTACATCCTCTTTGAGCGCCTTAATACTCAGGGTGTCCAATTGCACCCGCAGGAGATTCGAAACTGTATGTATCGTGGCCCATTCAACGATACGCTTGGAGAATTGAATGGAGACCATTCGTGGCGCAATGTGTTTGGAAGTGTGCATCAGAGAAGTAAAGACGTCGAGCTTATACTGAGGTTCCTTGCCCTATACTTTGATGGTGAGAATTATACGCGACCCATGAAGGGGTTCCTCAATGACTACATGGATAGGAATAGGAATCTGAGCAAGAATTCTCACGAGGATATTTGTCAAGCCTTTACTCCAACAATAGCTCTAATTCACAGTGCCTTGGGCAAGAGTGCATTCAGGACGAGAGCAGCGGCATTGAATGCAGCGGTGTTTGATGCAGTAATGGTAGCCACAGCTCGCAGGATTGAGCAAGGTGAGATTGCAGACTTAGGGGAATTCAAGCAAAAGTATCTTGAGCTCGTAGAACACAGGGACTTCATCTCTGACACAGAGAGTGGGACAGCGGAAGTTGGTCGCGTACAGCGAAGGATTTCTTTAGCCACCGCCGCATTTGCTGACGTACATTGATGCGAGAAAGACAAGCATACCGAGATCGGCTCGACCGACTGCTCAGGCAGATTCCACCCCCCACCGACAACCTATTCCTTCACACAAGTCTAGTAAAGTTTGCATGTGTGTTGGTATGCGGTTATGTTGAGGTGTCTCTACGAGACATCTTGCAAGAGTATACGCGAAAGAGAGCATCGAATGAGGTCAGCAATTACGTAAACAGGCGGTTAGAGCGGTTTCAGAATCCGAAGATGGAAGCCGTAATCCAATTGGTGGGTGCATTTAGCCAGGATTGGGCCAACAACATCAAAGCCGAGACGAAAGATCAGCTAAAAGATCACATTGATTCACTTGTCGCAAATAGAAATCAGATTGCACATGGTAAAGATGTGGGACTGAGCCATGTCCGTTTGAATGAGTACTACCGAAGTGCGCTGAAGGTAATTGAAGTTGTAGAAGAGCAGTGTGCTACCGGCTAGTTACTGTCTGATTTCTTGCGAAAGGACCTGTTCGGCTTGTTAGGATACCTACCGAAAACTTCCGATTTGCGGCGGCATTGATGTACTTGACGCTCCCCTGGGGCATGGATATGATGAGTCAGGTGGGGCGTCGCCAAGCGGTAAGGCACGGGCCTTTGGAGCCCGCATACGTAGGTTCGAATCCTACCGCCCCAGCCGCGGGAATATGAGCGGCGCACAAGGAGGAAGGGTGTAGGCAGAGCACGTCCGTAGGGCAACATTGAGTGTCCGCAGGGCGGCAGCTAGACTGAGCGACACGACGCTGGCATGCAGTGTCAGTACGTGATCCGCGCTGCCTTATAACCCATGACAGAGAGCGACCCAGACCCTCATCAATCCACTGCCGCCATCATCTTGGCCACCGGACCGACGGAGCGGATGCAGTCTCGGCGCGCCACGTCCCTGCATGCGCTTGCCGGCCGCCCCATGGCCGTCTATCCCAGCCAAGCCGCCTTAGATAACGGCTGTTTCACAGTGGTCATTTCTGGTTCAGCCGAAACCTCCGCATTGGAAGACTACTTCAGCGCCGCCTATGGTTGCGTTTTCCTGAGTAAAGCCAAATGGCTGGAAGCGGCATTCTCTGTGATACCGGACACTGTCGGCACGGTCCTGCTCATCTCCGGCGCCATGCCCCTCCTCTCAGAAGAGATAATGGCGCGGCTCGTCCAGCATCAACAAGAGACGGCGAGCCACTTGGTTGTACTGGCTTTTCCCACTGCAGACGCGCCACAGAGCAGCGGCGGCCTCATGCGCGACGCAGCCGGACGCATTGAACGCATCCTGACCCATGAGGATGCCATGAGAGACCCAAGGGCGGAATGCTTCAGCACCAGCGTCATGTGCGTGGCGCGCGCATGGCTTCAGGAGCACCGTGAAGCTATTCCAGTCCAAGACGAAGGCTGTCCTGCTGCGCTCGCCGCGCTTGCCGTTGCCGAAGGAGCCCGAATAGAGACGGTGCACCATACGGGCACTGACGTCGAGTTGATTTTCGTAGAAGACCGCGCCGACCTGGCGCTGGCCGAAACCACACTGCGCGCACGCATTCGCACGCGAGCGATGCGGGGTGGTGTCACGTTTGTCGATCCGGCGACAGTCTGGATCGATGACACGGTGACGTTCGGGCGGGACATAACCATCTTGCCGAACTGCCATCTCTACGGCGATACGGTGATTGGTGACAACTGCACGCTCGGACCCAATTCCCGGCTGCAGGATACGCGCCTCGCCGCCAATGTCACGGTCATGGAATCGGTGCTAGAGGGCGCAGAGGTCGGTGAGAACGTGCGCATCGGGCCGTTCGCGCACTTGCGGCCGGGCACCGTCATCGCAAACGACGTCGAAATCGGCAACTACGCCGAGCTCAAGAACACGCGGGTGAGTCCCGGCGCCAAAATCCACCACGTAGGCTACTTAGGTGATACAGTAGTCGGAAATGACGTGAACGTCGGCGCGGGCACGATCACGTGCAACTATGACGGCGCGGACAAGCACGAAACCGAAATAGGGGAAGGCGCCTTCATTGGCAGCGGCACATTGCTGGTTGCGCCCGTGCGAGTTGGGAGCAAAGCAATGACGGGTGCTGGTTCTGTGGTAACGCGGGACGTGCCGCCGCAGGCGAAAGCATACGGCGTGCCTGCGCGCGTGCGCGGGGTGCGCGCGCTGCCTGCGGAAACTGAGCAGGAACGCTCCGATGAAAAGCGAGGAGCATGATGATTTGACAGAGTGTGTTTGCTTATTCTTGACATATCTTTTGC
>VXOZ01000239.1:0-2642 GCA_009839775.1 Chloroflexota bacterium
ATTACAGCTATCCCTATGGGTACGACGAAGGGTACCTTTGGTGTCTCCCGTGGAACTTTGCTACCGAGAGTCTCTTCTATAACAAGTCGCACTTTTTACAGGCCGGAATAGCTTTTCCCGACGAAAGTTGGACCTGGGAGAACCTCCGACACGCGGCGCTGGCGCTAACGACTAATGCGAGCACTGACGGTGAGCCTAAAAGGTGGGGCGTTGAATTACAGCTCAACAATCTCGATTACGTTCTCCGCTCCTTTGGCGGCGGCTTCTTGATTGAAGGCGAAAGGGATGAAGTAAAGATTGGGAGAGGCAATGTTTCGGCATTGCGGTATGTAGCCGATCTCATATTGAAGGACCAAGTCCATCCTTACCCAACACCGGGATGGAGGGAGGGATTCGGCCAAGGCAGGGTATCAATGGCATTCTTGCCGGAAAGGGCCGCAGTCAGTCTCAATGCAGTGTATGGACTGGATTTTGATGTTGCCCCTGTTCCTCAGGGCCCTGAAGGAAGAGTGACGTCGTTTTCTGCGACCGGCATCGGTATGGGATGGCACACGGATTGGGAAGAAGGTTCTTGGGAGTTGATGAAGTGGTTCGCACACGCTGACGGCGGGGAGTGGGCGGTTGCCCGCGCACTGCTGATTCTGGGAGGATCGCCTGTTTCCCTACAATCGGCAAATGAGTTCCTATGGAATGACTTCGTTCAGGAGCCAGAAAATCGAAGCGTCTTCTTGCAGAATCTCGAATACGCCATGGTGCCTTTTTCAGGTGAAGAGTGGTGGCCCTTTTTTGATGAAGACTCCCTGTTCAATTTCTTTGAGGATGACCATCTCCGCAAGGAGGTACAGCAGTCTCTTCAAGGGATATGGGAAGGTACTGCTGCAGTTGATGAGTTAGCGAAAGAGCTGTATGAGCGCTGGAAGTCGATCGAGTGGTATTGGCCATAGGTCGAATTAGGTAGGGCTTCTCTATTGGCCCCGCGAATCCTCTAACGACTGGTCCTCTTCTCGAAAGTATCTATGTATGTTCACTGTCCTTAGATCGGCTGGAGCTAAGTCAGTTGACAATAATAAAGTCACGTGGCTTCGCATCATAGTAATAGACACTTGGTTGAAAAGCTCTTATACTTGCTGAAAGATGGTCGCAGGCAGCCAAGAGACAAAAGAGAAGAGGGGCTCGCTCTAGGTAATTGGTTGCCCATGGTAATTCTGACAGGTCCAATTAGCGGTAGCTTCAGGAGGGTACGGGCATGAAGACGAGTTCCGTAGGATTGAGTCGGCGTCGGCTCTTGCAAGGCATGGGGGGCACGCTCGGCGTGTTAGGGCTCGCGGCGTGCGGTACAGTGCAGACCGCACCGGCCATGGAAGAGAAAGAGGCCGAGGCGCCCAAAGAAGAGAAGCCGGCAGAGGCGCCCAAACCGGCTGAGCCCACCGACGTGGAATTCCTGATCGGCCCGTTCGCCGGGCGCAACGCCGATGCCATGGATACGCTGCTGACGAACTTCCATGCGAAGACTCCCGATATTCAGATCAAACTCATCGTGGCGGAGTCGGGTACGAACTATCAGCAGCAGATTGCGACGTTTGTCGCCGCCGGCGCGAATGCGGACGTGGTGCACATGTCCGGTGGGCACTTTACGTATGCTGCCGACGGTGTGGTGGTCAACTTGGATGACCATATTAAGGCGGATGCGGACTTTGATATTGCAGCGTATTACCCGCGGGTCACCGAGTTTTATCGCGAGCCGGCAGGCGGGCTGTGGGCCTTGCCGTGGAATCATGCCACGGAGGGTGTGTACTACAACAAGACACTGCTTGCAGAGGCCGGCATAGACGAACCGGACGAGAGCTGGGATTGGGATGATCTCCGTGAGGCGGCCCGTGTCCTGACGAAGGACGCCAACAATGACGGCGAACCGGAATCGTGGGGCGTGGAGTTTCGCTTGGTGCGTATCGACCTTGTGCTTCTGTCGGTTGTCGGAGGCTTTCTTGCCGATAACAATACACGGTCGGTCATTACCGATCCCAAGTCGATTGCCGCGCTGCAGTTCATTGCCGATCTGATCCTCAAGGACCGTACCCATCCCTATCCGGCATTGGGCTGGAGAAACGGGTTTTCCGAAGGCAAGATTGCGATCTCATTCCTACCGGAGTGGGCGGCGGTTCGTCTCGCCGCGGTGGAAGGGCTTGACTTTGATGTCGGCGTCATGCCGCAGGGCCCGGAAGGCAGGTTTACGTTCCATGGCTCCGGCGGCGCTTCAATGTTTAGCACATCGGATTCCCAGGATGCAGCCTGGGAGGTGCTGAAGTGGTTCTGCAATTACGATGGCGGCGAGTGGGCAGTTGCCCGGGCGATATCGTTCCCCGCCGGCTCTCCGACCGCTTTGATCGAGGCCAATGAGTACTTCTGGTCGGAGTACCTGACAACGCCGCCGAATAGGACCCGTTTCCTCAAGAATCCCGACTTCGCCGTGGTGCCCTTCGGCGGCAGTTGGGACGGTCGCTTCTTTGATCAAAGTTCGCGTCAGGCGCTCCCGCAGATTTGGGAAGGCGCGAAGTCGGTGGAAGAGGTGGCGCGGGAACTGGATGCCCTGTGGGTCGCGCGGTTGGAGGAAACCGGCAGACTCAAGAGCTAAAGGCCATTCC
>VXOZ01000239.1:2652-6189 GCA_009839775.1 Chloroflexota bacterium
GGCCATTCCTGCGAACTTAGCAGCAAAGTAATGCAATTGCACATCTCCGCAGATCTTGGTTCTGCGGAGATGTGTCTTTGAGGGTACTGTTGCAGTCGGCTATGTGCTCTCCGGTTGGATTCATCTCGATACATACGGCCCTTCGACCCTTCGGCGAGCTCAGGACGGGCAGGCTCAGGGCGAACGGATTGAACCTTGCAGCGACGCCCTGCAGCAAAGTCCTCTAGTCGGATGGGCCTCATTTTCGCAATTCGGAAACATAAATCAAAGGACGCTAAAGAGTGAACGCAATTCGGGTCGGCGTTGTCGGTATTGGCGGCCGTGGGCAAAACTACCTGCGGTGGATAAGTGAAGTAGACCGCCGAGCATATTTAGGCGCCGATCGGCACTGGAGCCATACCAAGCGGACCTCGTACTGGGGCACCGTGCTGCGGGAGTCGCGCGACATTGCCTTCCCGGAGGAGATGTATAAGCAGTACGCGCGGAGCCTCGAGGAATACGGGATCGTGGAGACCCGAGACCTCAAGGCCGACATCGTGGCCGTGTGCGACGTACAGGAAGACCACCTGGCGACGGCTAATGAGATACTCACTGAGGAATTCGGGCAGCATGCGCCAGAGTCTTATACGGACTATCGCCGCATGCTGGATGAAGCCAATCTGGACGCAGTCGTGGTGGTCAGCGCAAACTTCACGCATCGGGAGATTGCCGTCGCAGCGCTGGATACCGGGGCTTGGGTGCTCTGCGACAAGCCGCTGGCGACCACGGTAGCGGACTGCCAGGCGATCGTGGACGCCGCTCAACGTAGCGGCGGCAAGTGCTTCATGGGCTTCAACGAGCGTTCCAATCCGGCGGTGACCAAAGGCCGCGAGATTGTGGCGAGCGGCCAGATCGGCCAGCCTCAGATGGTCCTGGCACGAACAATACGCCCGCCGTTTGCGCCGACGCCATGGCGCTACAGCCAGTCCCAGAGCGGCGGCGCCCTCAATGAGAAGGACTGCCACAGCTTCGATCTCTTCAACTGGTTTGTCGACTCGAAGCCCAGACGCGTGATGGGCATTGGCGGCCAGCACGTGCTGACGGAAAACAACGACATCATCGATCATGCCTGGGTGCTGGTGGAGTATGAAAACGGCGCGAAGGGTTGCCTGCAACTCTGTCTCTTTTCCCCGCCTTCTACCGGCCCTGGCGCGGTGCTGGATGCCGTCGGCGCCAACGGGCGCATCATCGTCAAGGGCGGATCGGTGGAGGTCTACGGCCGCCGGCCGCTCAATGACCGGGCCGTCTATCATGTCAGTCGCGACAGTAATATGCCGGGGCATTCCGGCGACCTGACCCAGGCGTTTCGCTTCCTGGACTGCGTCGCCCACAACAAACCGGCACCGGCAACGCCGGAAGCCGGTATGGAAAGCACAGTGATCTGCCTGGCGGCTGAGGAGTCGATCCGGCGCGAGGGCGAGTGGATTGACATAAATCAGTTTGTGGCGGAGGCACTTGCAACAGCTTCGGCTTGAGTGCTGCATTGCAATACCAGCCGCTGATTTCCCGTTCATACTTCGACAAGGGCTTCGCGCAGCCCTCAGCACGAACGGTGTGGGGGCTTCGGTTGCCGGCAGATGGCGCTTCGACAAGCTCAGCGCGAACGGAAACTGGGTGCTGCGCTTACGGATAGCCAGTGCTTCAATAGACTCAGCACGCATGGGGAAACGCGGGAATTGCTCTCTTTTGCATAAAACCTACTTTATCGCCTGCGATCTTAAGGGTCTTAAGGAGACGGAACTATGCCAACTCGCCCGAACATCGTCGTAATCGTCACCGATCAGCAACGCTCGGACTGCATCGGCTATGCCAATCCAGTCTTGGAGACGCCATATCTCGACGACCTCGCCTCGCGGGGCGTGAAGTTCACCAGGTGCTATACCGCTTCGCCGTCTTGCTTGCCGTCGCGAGCTGCCATGATGACGGGCATGGATCAGTGGACACACGGGCGGCTAGGTGGCGGCGCCGGCTACGACGCGTTGGACTTTCCGGCAACCTTGGCCGGTGAATTGATGAAGGCCGGCTACCATACGGTGAGCATCGGCAAGTCCGACCAGTTCCCACGTCGGGCGCTGTATGGGTTCTATGAAGCCGTGCAGGATAGCACCGGCCGCGGTCTGTGGACTGATTACATGACCTGGCTGCGCGAGCAGACCGTCGGCAAATTTGGCGACCTGGACCATGGGCTAGAGTGGAATAGCTGGATGGCCCGCCCGAGCCATCTGCCGGAGCACCTGCATGCCACGCACTGGACGGTGAGCGAGGCGGTCAAGTTCTTCGAGCGGCGCGATCCCACGTGTCCGTTCTTCATGTGGCTGTCGTTCACGCGCCCCCACGCGCCCTACGATCCGCCGCCGGTCTACTTTGACATGTACAAGGACAACCCGGACATCCCCATGCCGCCCATGGGCGACTGGGCGGCGCAATACGACGAGCCCATGACCGACACCAGGGGGTGGCGGGGGCGAGTCCCGGATGCGCAAGTGCACCGCACGCGCGCCGCCTATTACGGCAGCATTACGTTCATCGATCACCAAGTGGGCCGCCTTCTCTATGAGCTAAGCTGGCGGGAGCGGGACGCCCTCCGCAATACATTCTTTGTGTTCACTTCTGATCACGGCGACATGCTGGGCGACCATTGTCTCTGGCGCAAGGGCTATTCCAACGATGGCTCCTCGCGCATTCCCTTCTTCCTCAAGTATCCGGATACCTGGGACGAAGAGCGGGGAGGCTCGTGCGATGAAATCATCGAAGTGCGCGACCTGATGCCGACAATTCTCGATGCCGCGGGTGTGGAAATCCCGGAGTGCGTTGACGGCAAGAGCGTCCTACCGCTGGCACGGGGGGAGAGCACTGAGTGGCGTCAGTTCTTACAGGGAGAGCAGACGAGGCTGCACGGCATGGACCACGGCATGCAGTTCATCGTGACCAAGCAGGACAAGCTCACGTGGTTCCATCACACTGGCAAGGAGCGGTATTTCAATCTGCAGGACGACCCGCAAGAGTGTCACGATCTTTCGGCGGATTCCACAGCGAGAGGCCGCATTGAAGAGCTGCGGGGTTTGCTCGCGGGCGTTAACGAAAGACGCGGAGATCCGCGCGGCCAAAATGGACAATTGGTAGTCCAGCCGAACGGCGCGCTCTTGCGCTCGCCGAATTATGCCAAGTGGAAGGCACGGGCGGACGCACGCATGAGCTTGTGACCAATATGCTGGGATGAGTTGGCTTTATGGTGTCTCCGCTGCGACGGAGCGGATCACAGGGAAATGGGGTAAGTCTGGCAGTTTGCGGAAGTAGTAGGTCTAAACTTAGACCGTAGCGATATGCTTGACAACGTGCGAACCAACGCTTAAGACTGCTCCTCACTCTGTCATTCTAAGGAGTCCTTAGGCAAGCTCAGGATAGACCCCGCGACGAAGAATCCAGAGTGGGGTACAAGATTACGCGAACCTTAGATCTAAGCTGGGCTAGGGAAATCAAGACACGCAATCCCCCGGT
>VXOZ01000162.1 GCA_009839775.1 Chloroflexota bacterium
CCCCTGGGAGAGGGCGTACCCACTAGTCTTCCGGCCTCAGTCACACAAAGGCTTCCTAAGGCAGAGCAAGTCGACCGGCCATTCCCCCTCCGCGTTGACATACCTGTTGGCAAGTCCCATGCTAGAGCACATGCGGCATAGAAAAGACGAGGACTCAAGTACGAAAACAATTCTTGATGTCAAGATGTGAGTTGCACTGCCCACAGGTATGAATCTAGCGGAGAGGAGCGGCACGACACATGGCTAATGACAAATTCCGCGTCTGCATCGTTGGCACCGGCGCGCGTGGCAATGCCCATGCCAAGGCGTGGACGGCATCCGGTGAGGCGGAGGTCGTCGCGGTGGTGGACGTGCTCGAGGACCGCGCGCAAGAGCTGGCGGCGGCATATGACGCGCTGCACGTCTTTACCAACTACCGCGACGTGGTGGGACGCGACAACATTGACGTGGTCTCTATCTGCACGCCGGCGTTCTATCACGAAGAGGTGACGATCTTTGCCGCAGAGCACGGCAAGCACATGCTCAGCGAGAAGCCGATTGCCATGCGGCTGGACCAGGCGGATCGCATGATAGACGCGTTGAAGTCAACAGATGTCACTTACGTGGTCAACTATCAAAGCCGCTTCGGTGATGCTCCCGCGGCCGTGCGCCAGTGTGTGCGCGACCGAGCCCTCGGCAGCCCGCTCATGTTCCGCATGCACTCGGCCACTCACATCCGTCCCAAGCTCGCCATGCACGACATGGACCGCGGCAACGGCGGCCCGCTCAACGACTTCATGACCCATTACTTCGACTACTGGCGCTGGCTCACGGATACGGACCCGGTGCGGGTGAGCGCCCACGGGTTTACGTTTGCCAAGGACCGGCCGGAAATCGCTCACTTTGCAAACAAAGCGCCGGATACGGCTACGGTGGCGCTGGAGTACGGCAGCGGCGACTTGGCCGCGTTCAGCATCTCGTGGGGCTTGCCGCCGGGCGTACAGCCACCGGGACGGATGGACGACATTCTCGGTCCGCAGGGCGTGCTGTCCCCGGGCCGTCCAAGTACTGGCTTCAAGATCCTGCATGAAGGTGGCGCTGTCGAAGAGTTCGGCCCCTACACAAGCGATACGCAGTTGCTCTTGACCCAGCACACGATTCGCGCCATCCGGGGCGAAGAGCCGGTGCTGGCCAGCGCGGCAGATGGGCGCATCGCTCTGGCCGTTACCTGGGCGATCTATGAGTCGCTGGAGAAGAACGGTGACTCGGTAGATATTGTCCTATAGGGTGGCCGTCCCTTAGTCCCTGGGCATACCCGGGGCAACGGAGGCGGGGGACGAGCCCCCGCGCTACGAAGAGTGGCCAATTGGCGTTAATTGTTGTGCGCAGTTTGGACTTGTCAAATCCCAGCAAACACTTTTCCGAATATCCAACTCACGAATGACACAGGCGCATGGCCGCAACTGACAACCCCGCTCCACGCTCCCCGCTCTCGGAACACCGGTACCTCAAGCCGCTCATTCTCTTTCTCACGATCTTCTTTCTCAACGCCACCCTGGGCGCACCCGGCCGTATGCTCTTTCCCGTTTACGTTGAGAAAGTGCTTGGCGGATCGCCCATTCTGACGTCTACGCTCTTCTCGATCCAGAACCTCATTCGCATCATCGTACTCTTCGCCAGCGGCTTGCTGGCGGACCGTGTCGGGGCGAAGTACATCTTGCTGCTGGGCATGACGGCGGTCAGCGTCGGCGGACTGATGTTTATGGTGTCCGACACGCGGCTGCTCGTCTTACTGTCCCTTCTGTACGGCGCACTCTTCACGCTGCGCACCACCTCCTCCCGTGCGTATCTCGCGCTGGTGGCGCCGTTGGGGAGCATGGGCCTTATGGGGGCCCTCTACTTTACCGGCCCGACACTTGGCAGCGCACTGGGCAACGCGGCGGCAGGCCCCATTGCCGATCAATTCAGCTTCCGCACCTTGGGCATCGCGATGTTGGTGGGTAACCTGCTACTGGTGTTCTTCGGTCTGCTCTTCCTGCCGCAGATCCGCTTGGAACAGGTCCAGAATACGTCGGCGTGGGAAATGCTGAGGTCCTACCAAGTCCTATGGAAACGTCCGCTCATCTTGCGTCTCATCGGCATCCGCTTCTTGCCTACGTGGTGGCTCGGCACGAGTTCGGTGTTGCTCCCCTTGCTCATCTTTCGCCTGACGGAGTCGGTAACGGCGGTTGCCTTGTATGCGACCGTCATTTCGGTAGTAACCGGGTCCACCGGACTCTTCGTCGGGTGGCTCTCCGATCGCATCGGCAGGGCCATACCGGTAATTGCAAGCAGTCTCACGCTTGCGCTCGGCCCGCTGGGCTGCGCGCTGTTCGTGGACAATGCGCTGCTGCTGGCCGCGTCAGCCATCTTTACGAGCCTGGGCGGTCAATGGCTCGCCTCGCTCATGCCGTCGCTCGTGCGCGTATCCGGGGCGGGACACGAGCAGGGGCGACTTACCGCCATTACCGAGGCGGCGTGGACGTTCGGTAATCTGGGCGGCACCATGGCGGCGGGCGTATTAATCGGCTTGGCTGCGCCAATTCCGTTCGTGCTGGCCGGCGCGCTCAACTTCGGCACGGTGCTGCTGGCTTTGCAGGCCGCCCGCATCCTGCGGGGCACTGACATCCACAACGCCGGATAACGCCGCATGCGCACTCCGCTGTCACCGGACGCTTTGAGGCGGCGTTCGCTGGTCTCACGAGTTACGCGAGGACTGCAATAGCCGATTTTCCACTTAAAGTGGTTGACAATTTAGCAATTTCCTCTAACAATGAAGTTACAGGATGTATTCTTCTTAGCACCGCTGCCCTTGGCAGCCACAGGCGGGAGGTCGAGTACACGGTGACATGTTGGTGAGCAGGCGCTCCTGCTCGATGCGCGTAGCGCCTGCGAAGCTATAGCAACGTGTGCGCAGCACCTCGCCTCAAAAGGAGGTAGCGACCATGTTGAACGCGCAAACGACACTGCGGCAAGGCTGGCTGGCGCGAGCAGTCCTCTCCGGCTTTGTTGCTACCATACTCATGATTCTCGCCGCCGTGGTCGCGTACGGCATTGCCTTCGCGCTGGCAAACGTCGAGCCCTCGGCGCAGTCCGGCGCCCAGACCTATTCGATGTGGTTCAAGGGCTTGACCGATAACATCGTGGTTGAGTACACCACCGATGTCTTCTACGCGGCCGTCGCCATCCATCTCGCCATCGGCTTGGGCTTCGCCCTCATCTACGCGTACTTCGTCGAGCCGCGCATTCCTGGACCGGACATCGGGCGTGGTCTGGCGTTTGCCGCCATTCCGTGGGTGCTTTCGCTCGTGGTCTTCCTGCCCTTAGTCGGCGCCGGTTTCCTCGGGCTGGGCTTGGGCGCGGGATTCTTGCCAATCCTCGGCAATCTGATCCTGCACATCGTGTACGGGGCCACGCTGGGATTGATTTACGGCTCCTTTGGCGACACCGTTGATGCGGAGAATCCTGAATTAGCTCAGGCCACCACCGCCGACACGGCAGCCATGGGATCGTCGGAACGCATGGCGGCAAGGGGCATCGTGGCCGGTATCGCCGCTGGCGCGGTGATCGGGCTGGTTGCCGCCGCTATCGCGGGTATCAGCGGCTCGGCGGAAATGATGAATCTGCCGCTGGCGGCCTTCGTCGTTGTCTCCGCCGTGATAGGCGGCACCGTCGGCGCGTTGATTGGCTCGCTGGTCGGGCTGGAGCAATCCACCGCCTGAGTGAGAGGCCGCACGAGCTTGTTCGGCCACTCTTCCAGGGTTACCTCCAAGACCTTGTTTATCGTGCGCTGGCGGTAGACCCGGATTTCGACGATGTCACCAGGCTTCTTGTAGGCGTCGAGGTAGGCGGTCAGGTCGGTTAGGGTCTTGACCGACCGGTCGTCGATACTCACAATAATATCGCCGTTGACGCCGGTTTCGAAAGTCTCCCGATTCAACGTGGAGCCGGGCAGTATGCCGTAAACGATGACGCCCTCGCTGACGGGAAGATTACACTGCGCGGCGAGATGCGGTGTGATGCTGGAACCGTGGATGGGCAGCCAGGCGTGCTTCGGCGTCTTGCCCGCGCGCAGGTCGGGCAGAATGGCCTTAATCCGATCTATAGGCAACGCCAGCGCAATCCCGGCAAAGTTGCTGGATTGAATTGCAGTATTAATCCCGATAACTTGACCGCTTCTCACGTCGATGAGGGGTCCGCCTGAACTACCGCGGTTGATCGCGGCATCGGATTGGATCATTCCCATTATGGTGCGACCAAAAAAGGCGTAGGGGCGATTCAAGCCTCCCACAATCCCACTGGTGAGGCTATTCTGATAGGTGAAGTGCTGGCTGCCGATGGCGATCACTTCATCGCCTACTTCGACGGCTGCGGAAGAGCCCAAGGGAGCGACAACGAGGCTTTTGAGCAGCGCATCGTTAGCCTTAAGCAACGCCACATCGGAACCCGGGTCGGTCCCGATAACCCTCGCCGTGCCCCACGTCACCTCGTCGCTCAGCCGAATGCGGATGACTCTCGCGTCTTCGATTACGTGATAATTCGTTAGGATGTGTCCGTCCTCATCGATCACAAAACCGGAGCCGGCATCGCCAAAGGGCTGACCGAACGTAACCGTGCTTGCGTCAGTAGAGATGCGCACGACGCTGCCCGTCAAACGTCTGAACACGTCCCTTGGCCGATTCTCGATCACTTCCACTACCACAGCCGTCGGCGTCGGCACGGCAGTTGGCTCGGGCGTGGGTACTGCGGTGGGCGCGATGGTAGGGATCGGTGTTGGCTCGGCTGTGGGTGCCACGGTGGGGAGTGGGACGATGGGCTGTTGTTCTCCGCCCGCGGTGGCGCCCGTGGTAGGCGAGGCGCCGACGCCGGTGGCAGCCCCCGGATCATTCAAGAGCCGCGAAACGCCGATTACCGTGAGGGTCGTGCCGGCTGCCACAACGAGCAGAATTGTGACAATCGCGCCGGGAACCATGAGCCGGCTGCGCCACGACCGCTTTTGGCCCTGCAGCGGGTCATACGGCCTATTGCGCACCGTTCTGCTCCAGCGGCAGCCGCGCGGTGAACGTGCTGCCTTCTCCCGGCGTGCTCTCGACCGTCAGCGTGCCGCCATGCTGCACAACCACGTCGTGGGCAAACGGCAGGCCCAGACCGTGGCCGTCGCTGGCATCGGCCGCGCGGTAGAAACGGGTAAAGACGTGGGGGAGTTCCTCCGGCGCGATGCCGGGACCGCTATCGGCAACTGTAATCGTGGCATCGGTTTCAGCGCAATGGAGCGCTACCGTTACCGTGCCTCCTGAAGGCGTGCTTTCGCAGGCGTTATCCACCAGGGCTGCCAGCGCATCCTGCAAGCTCCGGCGGTCGCCGCGCAGACGGGGTGTACAGACCAACTGGCGCTCGATCTGCACAGAATCTCCATACTGCTCATGCCTCTCTTCGCAAATGCCAAACAGCATGGGCGCCAGGGATATTTCCTCGCGCTCAATATCCAACCCCTCCTGCGCGCCCATGTAGAGCGGGAGATGGTGGACCCAGCGTTCCAGCGCATCCGTCTGCGCTTCCAGCCAGGCGACGACGTCGTCGTATGCCGCGAGCCAGCCGCGCGGGTCGGTCTGCAGGAAGCTCTGCGCTGATTCGCCCGGCGGCGCGGGTGTTTCCAGCCCTGCCGGGTCGCCGGGATGCAACTCCGTACGCAGGAAGTCGTTCAGATTGCGCTGCTGCACGATGAGGCGACCGAGTTGCCGTTGCACATACCCGGTACATTGGGCGCGAAACGTTGACGCCTCGCTGGCGGCAGCTTCAGCGTGTGCCGTGCGGTCCAGCAGGTTGTTGAGACTTTGCACGAGCCAGTGCGGTTCTTGGAGATGCCCCCGCGACACGAGACGCTCGTCATCCTCGCCAAAGGCGCGGATACGGGCCGTGGCGCTCGCCACGTCCTCGATGGGCTTGGCAGCAATGTGCGCCAACAGCAGGCCCACGCCGACCGCGACCAGCAGGCTGACACCGGCGCCCGCGATGAGCACAATGCGTAGGTGCGCCAACGTCTGCTCTACCGGGGCCAACGGACGGGCTATCTGCAGGATGCCTTGCGCTTGCGCGGGCAGTTGCAGAGGCAGCGAGGAGACGCGAAACCGCGTTCCCGCATGTTCTACGGTTTCATAGG
>VXOZ01000421.1:0-4843 GCA_009839775.1 Chloroflexota bacterium
CAGGTGGATCAGTTTCCGAGCGCTGAACTGGATCACTTTCCGAGCGCTGTTGACAGGATCACTTTCCGAGCGCTGTTGACAAGCGGCGACCGGCATCTGCCGGGGAGTCCGGTAGCGGTACGAGGAGCGCGTGCGGAGCATCGCCAGGATGACATCGCAGCGCCTGCGCGCGAGGCAGATGACGGCGGCGTTAATTCAACCTCCTTCTAGTTTTGCAATTCTGCGAAGGGCAGCGCTCAGCGTCAGCTCTACCGTCTGCCTCGGCTCGACTCCGTCACCCGCTGGGGCCGTACAGGATGTGGTCATCCAGGGTGTCGTCGTACACGTAGCCGCGGATCTCCTCAAGCAGCGCCTTGAGCTCCGCGTCCCCTGTCTCCTCAGGAGTGTCCAACGCCCAGGCGAAATCGTCATCGGAAAGCCACAGCTCAGCATTGCTGCCATCAAGGTAGCCCTCGACTTGCGTGAGGATGAACCAGCCCGGGGTGAACATGGGAATTTCGGCCCGTTTCGCCATGACCCGCCCAAGAAGCGAGTCTGGCGGGATGGTCTTCACGGTCGGCGGCGGCGGATCGTCATCGTCCTTGACGATGACCGTGGCGGAGCCGGAGCCAGCGTAGCCGCTGCCGGAGGCTATGGCCGCGGTGATGGAGCCGTCAGCCTCGTTGTCGCCGTCGTTGGCGGTGGCGATGTGGATGGTGGCCGTGCCGCTCACGCCGATGGTGACGGTGCGCCGGTCCGTGGAGACGGCGTAGTCCCCGGACTGGGTGACGTTCACCTTCACGGAGATGCCCGAGGCGGGGGCGGGATCGGCCTTCAGGGTGAAGATGGCGTCGCCGCCCTCCGTGACAGTGCCGCCGCCGCTGATGCTGACCTCCGGCGTGGGCGGCGGGTCATCGTCGGCCACCCTCACCGTGGCGGAGCCCTGTGTCGTCGACACCGTGTAGCCGTTGCCCGTGGACAGCGTCGCCGTCACCGAGCCGTTGGCCTCGTCCGTCGCGTCGTTGGTGGTGGCGATGGCGAGGGTGGCCGTGCCGCTTGTGTCGATGCTCACGATGCGCTGGTCCGTAGAGTCAACGTAGTCCCCGGACTGGGTGATGCTCACCTTCACGTAGATGCTGCCGGCGGGCTTGGGGCTGGCCGTCAGGCTGAAGACGGCGTCGCCGCCCTCGGTGACGGCCTCCCCGCCGCTTATGCTCACGGCGGGCAGCTCGACGGGCGCATCGTCGTCATCCGCCACGCTGACGGTGGCTGAACCGTGGATCCTGGACACCGTGTAGCCGCTGCCGAGGGCGGCGGCGATGGCGGCCGTCACCGACCCGTTTGGCTCGTCGAAGCTGTCGTTGGTGGTGGCGATGCTCAACGTGGCCGTGCCGCCCGTCCCGATGGTGACGGTGCGCTGGGCGGTGGAGTCGGCGTAGTCCCCGGACTGGACGATGTTCACCCTCACGGAGATGTCCACCGACGGGGCGGGATCGGCCGTCAGCGTGAAGACGGCATTGCCGCCCTCGGTCACGCCGCTGCCGCCGGAGATGCTCACCACCGGCGTCTGCGTATTCTGCGCCTCGATGGCCGCGACAATGGCCGGCCAAATGGCGGCATCTCCCCAGCGTCCGCCTTTGAAGTGGCCGTCAACGTAGCTCTGGGCCTCGGAGGCCGTCATGGGGGGCCAGCCGCTGGGCGGCGCTTCGCCCCGCACGGCGGCGAGCGCCCGCATCCAGAGCGTGACTTGCGGGGCGTTGTTGGAACGCTTGTAGAAACTGATGCGCGCCAGTATCCCCTTTTCCAGCTTGGCCTCATCGGTCAGCGGCGGGTCGTCATCGTCAGTTATCAGCGCCTTTGCCGTCCCCGCCGACCGGTCAATGGTGTAGGCGCCGCCCGGATCGATGCGCAGGGTGACATGCCCATCGGGTTCGATCACGTCATCGTCGATGGTGCGGACCAACACGACGTTGTCTCCGTCCTTGGTGAGGGTGACCTGGGCGCTCTCCTCAACAACGCCGAAGTCGCCCTCCTGGCTCACGGTGTACTTGACCGCCAGCCCTCCATCGGGCAGCTTGGTCGCCATAAACCTGAAGTACGTGTAGAAACCCTCGACGACGTTCCCGCCGCTTTCAACGCTGACCGTGGGGCGGATGCTTCTGGACCTTTGGCTGTTGGTGGAATCCTGCTTGATGTAGCCCGTGCCGAGGCCGTCACGGATGACGCCGCCCTGGGGGAGCGAGAGCACGAATTCAAGCTCCACGCCGGGACCCGCCAACTTCTGGATGATCACGGGCACCTGCACGGTCTTCTCGGTCTCACCGGCGTCAAAAGTCAACGTGCCGCTCACCGCGGTGTAATCCACCCCGGCCTCTGCGGAGACATCCCGGGTGTGGTACACAACGCTCGCCTTGGCATCGGGCGGATTATCCAGGGACACGGTGAAGGTTAACGCGTCGCCCTTGTCCGTCCCCAGAACGGCAGTGGCGTTGGAGACGGAGAAGACGCCATCGCTACCCAGCGGCGCGCCCAGCAGCGCCTTGCATACCTCAACGACCTGTTCCGACTGGTCCTCGGTCAGCATGGCCGGGTCGCCGGGAGCATCCGGCCAATCCTTGCACCACTTGGCCGCCATCCCCTCGATCTCGTGCAAGCCGAGCGCCATCAACCGCTTCTCACAGTCGATGCTGTTCCACCAGTCCTGCTCCGAGCTGTGGTTGCCGTCCAGCGATCTCAGGATCTCCCCGGCGGCAAAGATTGCGCGCGCGCGCGCGTAATCGCCCAAGGAGTCGTAGGTGATCAGGCCGGGCTGCAGCAAGACTCGGTCATTGACCGGGAGTATGCTGTCCAGCCAGCCGCGGCGGGCCTCCGCCGTCAGCGCTGTCCACCAGCGCTTGGCGACCCCTTCCAGCGCCGCGTCGGCGACGGACACTAGCACTTCCGTCTGCTCCCCTGGCTGGACCCCGTCGGGCAGGTTGGCGATGTCCAGCGCCACCTTGAACGTCTCGTTGTCGCTGTCGTCGTCCCTGTGCGCGTAGACGTGGATGGACCACCACTTCTGCCCAGGGGCAACCGTGACGCGCGGAGGATTCACGTAGGCCCTGCCCCAGGCGGGCGACGTGAACGATTTGCCATACTTGTCGGGGGCGTCGGGCAACGCCTCCACATCTCCCGGCTCAGCGGTTATCGGCGTCACCAGCAAGGGTATGGTCACCGCCTCCGGCAGCGGCGGCTCGATGCGAATCCTGACGTAGGCAAAGTCGTCTTCCCTGATATAGGTGTCGTAGGTGTGGATGGTCACGGCAGTGCCCGTCGGCGCGGCGTCGTCGTCCGTGATGATGATGCTGTCGCCGGTGACGGTGATCGTGGCCTCGCCGTTCACGGAGCCCGTCACCGAGATGCTCTCGTCGCCCTCGTCCAGGCTGTCATCCGTCGGCGTCAGGTCGAACTGCACGCTGCTGCTGGTTGCGCCGGCGGCGATGACCAGGGTCTGGTCCGCCACCGCCGCGTAGTCCGTGCCCTCGACGGCCGTGTCGCCGCTCACCCCCACCTCGATGGTCAGCGTCTTGGCCGTCGCATATGCCGTGGCGCCGGTGGAGGCCGTGATGGTGATGGTCTTCTTGCCCCCGTCTTCCGCGACGCTGCCGGGGGTGGCGGTAACGGTAATGACGGTCGGCGCCGCGTCGTCGTCCTCGATGACGATGCTGTCGCCGTTGACGGTGACGCCGCTGTCCCCGTTCACGCTCCCCTCGACGGAGATGCTCTCGTCGTCCTCGTCCAGCGTGTCGTTGGTAGGCGTCAGGTCGAAGGTCACGCTCCCCGAGGTGGCCCCCGCCGTGATGGTGATGGTCTGGTCCGTCACCGCCGTGTAGTCGGTGTCCGACACCGCCGCGTCCCCCGCCTTGCCGATCTTCACGGTCAGCGTCTTGGCGTCCGCGTAGGCCGTGCCGCCGGTGGACGCGGTGACCGTGATGCTGGTGGCCCCGTCCCCCTCCTTCACTGTGTCCGGGCTCGCCGTCAGCGTGATCCCCGCCGGCGCGGCGTCGTCGTCCGTGACGGTCACCGGGACGCTGTCCGCTTTGACGCTGTCGTAGTCCCCGCCCGCCACCGCGTGGGCGATGGCCGCCTCCCGCTTGTTGCCCGGGTTGTCGATGGCGTCGTCCACCGCCGTGACCGTCACCGTCTGCGCCGTGGACCAGTCCGCGGGTGCGAAGGTCAGGGTCTTCTTGTCCACGCTGACGACGCCCGACGCCGGCGTGAGGGTCAGCGTGACCGTCACCGCCGCCGTGGGCCGGCTGTCCAGCACCACGGTGTAGGTGCCCACGTTCTCCGCCGTGTCCTCGGTGCCGCCGTCGTCCGTCTCCCGCACCGTCAGCGGACCGCCCGTCACCGTCACCCCACGCGTGTCGTCGTCGGTGATCGTCCCCACCGCCGTGGTCTTCGTCCCCAGCGTGGCGTTGCCGGGGCTCGCCAGGGTCACCGCGAACGTCTCGTCGTCCTCGTCCACCGCGTCGTCGGTGGTCTGCACCTCCACCGTCACGCTGGCCTGCCCCGCCGTGATGGTCGCCGTCTGCGCCGTCGTCACCGCCGTGTAGTCCACGCCTCCCGTGGCCTGGTTGGCGCCTTCCGCCCCGTCGTCCCCCGTCGTCCACCGCACCGTCACGTCCCGGCCCGACGCCGCCGACAGGGTGATGGTGAAGGCCGCCTTCTTCCCCTCCGTCACCGCCGCCGCGTCCGCGATGCTCACGGTCGGCGCCGCGTCGTCGTCCTCGATGACGATGCTGTCGCCGTTGACGGTGACGCCGCTGTCCCCGTTCACGCTCCCCTCGACGGAGATGCTCTCGTCGTCCTCGTCCAGCGTGTC
>VXOZ01000421.1:4853-5261 GCA_009839775.1 Chloroflexota bacterium
CCCCGTTCACGCTCCCCTCGACGGAGATGCTCTCGTCGTCCTCGTCCAGCGTGTCCTGCGTGGTCTGCACCTCCACCGTCACCGTGGTGTCACCCGCCGTGATGGTCGCCGTCTGCGCCGTGGTCAGCGCTGTGTAGTCCGTGTTCGCCGTGGCCTGCTTGGCCCCCTCGGTGCCGTCGTCACCTGTCGTCCACTGCACGGTGACGTCCTTCTCCGACGCCGCCGACAGCTCGATGGTGAAGGCCGCCTCGCCGACCGCCCAGACCCCACGCCCGCCGCCCTCTACGCCCGCGTCTCCAGCGACCGACAGGACGTCGACCTCTCCGTCTCGGCGCAGCTGCGCGCGCTGCGCGCCTACGCCGCGAAGCACAACTACGTCGTCGTCCGCGAGTACGTCGACGAGGCCGA
>VXOZ01000421.1:5271-6166 GCA_009839775.1 Chloroflexota bacterium
GAAGAGGTCACGCGCGGGATGCGCGAATCCGCCTCGCGCGGTTTCTGGGTTCCCCCCTACGCCCCCTACGGCTACCGCAAGGAGTACGTCCAGGACGGCGCCAAGACGCGCCCGCGGCTGGCCCTCGATCCGCCGGCCGACGCCGTCGTGCGGCGGATGTTCAGGATGGCGGCCTCCGGGGTCAGCCTCCTCGACATCACCCACGCCCTCAACGACGAGGGCATCGCCACCCCCAATGGGAAGCGCTGGCTCAAGACATCGATCCACCGCCTCCTCTCCAACGAGGCCTACACGGGCACGGTCGTGTGGGGAAAGAACGCCAGGGACGGCGCACCGCCCGTGCGCGTCGAGGACGCCTTCCCCGCCATTGTCACGCGCGAGGAGTTCGAGCGCGTGGCGCAGGTCCTGCGCTCGAAGGCGCCTTCGCAGGCGCACCCCCGCCGCACGGCCAGCCCCTACCTCCTCAGCGGGCTCGCGAAGTGCCAGTCCTGCCGCACGTCCCTCAGCGCCCAGGAGGCCAAGGGCGGCAAGTACACCTACTACGTCTGCCAGTCGCTCCTGAAGCGCGGACGGGGAGCCTGTGACACCCCGCGCCTCAACTCGGGGCGCTTCGAGCGGCTCATCATCGAACAGATCCGCGAGCACATCCTCACCGAGTCCAACATCCGTGACCTGGTGCGCCTCGTCGACGAGGAGATGGACGGCGTGGCGCACGAGGAGCGCCGGAAGCTGGAGGCGATCGAGGAGGAAGTGGCCGAAGTGCGCCGGCGCATGGACCGGCTCTGGTTCGCAGTGGAGACCTCCGACATGGAGGTCAACGACATCCTCCCGCGCATCCGCCAGCACCAGGAGCGCCAGGAGCGGCTTGAGCGGACGGCTGGCGAGGCGCGGGATG
>VXOZ01000335.1 GCA_009839775.1 Chloroflexota bacterium
CTGTGATCGACGCTATCGCCCACATCGGGATCGGAGCTGGCAGAGCCGTTCAGCCTCACGAAGGCTTCGGGATCGACCTGCTGGTCATCGCCAGCCTTGGCGTCAGGCGCATTGTTATCAGCGTTCACGTAGATGTAGACGATCTGAGCAGAGGCCACGCCGTTGGAGTCGATCACGGAGAAGAGCAGGATGGTGCCTGCGTCCTTGCCGTTTTCCAGATTAGGCACGTCGAACGACACGGTGTCGGTGAGGGCACCGTTGAGCTCGAACAGCGGCTTGTCAGGTGTCTGCATGTCTTGCAGAGCCGCACCGACGACAGCCAGGGCTGCGCCATCAGCTGCTGCTTTGGTGGCAGCATCCGTCTTGGCCGCATCAATCCAGGTACCGATAGCCGTATTGAGAGCGGCGTGATCGGGACCCTCGCGCAGCGCCCAGGCGGTGATGATGGAGTCGCCATCAGCGTCGTTGCCCACGCCACGCAAGGTTACGGTCGAGCCGTCCCTCGGGTTCTGGAATCCATCGGTAACGCTGTGGACCCAGATGACCGGTGGATTACCAGCGCCCGGCGCTGGGTTGTTGATGGAACCCTGGTTGGCGGGCACTCCGCCAGCGGTCGGTGCCGTGTTCTCGCCGACCAAGAGCTGGAAGGTGGTGGTCACCGCGATCCTGGTGGCGTCGATAGTCGTCACCGATCCGTCGATGGTGTCGCCGTCTTCGGCATCAGCGGAAACCCTCACTGTGGCCGTAGCCGTGCCGGGAACTGCGGTAGCTCCGCTCCACCGGTGGACGTGGCCACTGTCTTGATCGTCGTCTTCCACTGTGGCGGTCAACAGCACGGTGGAGCCAGCGGCAACGATGAACTGATTCTCAACGCCGGTGAACTGACTCACCGTGCTCTGAGGCGCAGCGTCGCCGCGAGACGAGCTCGCGGTGGTCATAGAAGCACCGATGCTCACCTCGGGAGTGGCCGAGGTGTCGTGGATCACAAGCCGGATCAACGTGGCGCCCGTTCGGCCGTTGGTGCAGTTCGTTGCGGTCGTGATATCAGATGTAACTGCCGGGGTGCTGTCGCAGACGGTCAGCTGGTAGAACACCGTTTGCGGCGCATTGGGCTGGACATCAGGCAGGGTATAGACCACGAGCCTCTCAGCAATTTGTGGCGGGTCTGCAGTGGAATCCCCATCTTCATTTGCAGTGCCATCGCCGTCCAGGTCACCGAAATTGATGATCACTTCGTTGGGGTCACCACTAGAACCAGTGGCAACGGTCAGGCGCTGCCCGGTAGCAGAAGCACCGGACTGGCTGTCCGCATAGTTGGCCAAGGTAGCTGGCCGTACTCGGGTCCACTGATAGGCAGATGGCATACCGGTGCGGGGGTTCTCATCGGTGCTGCCAGCGCCACTGAGTTGCAGGTAGGCCCCTTCCATGATGTCCCACTCGTTGTCGCGGTTGCCGTTCTCGCCCGGCCCGTCGATCACCGCGTCAATGGGGAAGTGGCCATGGGCACCTAGGTCGCCATCGGTAATGGTCTTATCGCGCAGGCCGGCATAGACCTGGATGTCGGCGACGGGACGCTGGTTGATGTTGATGCTCACGGTGTCGCTGTCGGTGGCACCGTCGTCATCGGTAACGGTCAACCGGACAACGATCTCGTACTTCTGGGGATCGCTGTCTGCCACCTTGTCGACAAAGGCCTCCGAGGGCACCTCGAAGAAGGCGCCAGCCGTTGCGGTGTTGTCAGTCGGTGTGCCAGAGACCTCCCCGATCGAAATCCAGTCGTACGGGCCGGTCTCGACTTCCCACTCGTACGTGCAGCCACCGCAGTCACCAGTGGTGCCAGCGTCGACATCAATACTGCCTGCACCGGTGAGGGTGACATTAGTACCTGGGTTCACTGTCTGATCGGTACCCGCATCTGCGAAAGGCGCCTGGTTGGCCTGCGCTTGTGAGCTGGGGGCCGCCCACACCAGCACGCTAGCCACCAGCGCCAAAATCGCCAGGGTGATCATTGCTTTCCGACGAGAAGTAGCACTCCCACCGTCGGACCAAACCGAGTGAAGCATCATCATGGACAACTTTCTATCAGACGGGCCTTGGATTCCAAAACCATATCAGGTGGCTGACGCCCTAATGGGCACGGGACCAGATGGCCCCGTGTCAACCGCGCCGGACCTGACCCTGGCCCAGCACAGAGCAAGTTTGGCAGGTCTGAGAGGGAGTTTCAAACATAAGGAGCGCATCTCCTGAAAAGACCGACCAGGCTCAAGAGCCCGGCAGGGGCTGGCCGGAGGAGCCTGAGCCGGTCTGCGGGGTCGTTGTCGAGGGCTCGGCGCAGACGTCGTCATCCAGGTCTTCGGCCTCGTCGCCGGGGAACGTCCTGCTGACCACCTCCCTACAGGCCGCAGCCAGGGCGTTTCTGAACTGGGCGCCGCCGGAGAATGTGGCCAGGGCAGTCTGGCGGGCCACGGCCTCCCGGCGGGTGTACGGCAGCACGCAGATGTCGGCAACGCCGTCACGAGGGGGTATGTCGTAGGGGTAGGTGACGGCCCCGCCCAGGCTGTGGTTCAAGCAGAAGTCTGGGCCGGTGACCACCGGGCCGGAGAAGAAGTTGGGATAGGCCACCAGGTCGACCGGGCGGGGCGGGGGCGAGACCTGGCCGGTGGCACACGCGTCGGCATCGAGGGCGTCCTGGGCGTCGCCGAAGTCGTCGCCGGCGATCTCCCGGCAGGCGGTGCGCACCTCTCGGGCGAACTTGGTGGGATCCAAGTTGGCCAGCTGGGTGAGGGCGCTTTGGCGGGCCACGGCCTCACGGCGGGTGTAGGGAAGCGAGCAGATGTCGGCGATGCCGTCACGGTCTTGGTCAAGGGGATAGGTGACCGGGCCGCCCAGGCTGTGGTTCACGCAGAAGTTGGGTCCGGTGACCACCCCGGAGAAGTAGCGGCCCACCACGGTGATGGTTACCTCGTCTTCATCGTCGCGGCCCTCGCGGTCGGTGACGGTGAGGGTGAAGGTGAGCCGCACGCTGGTGAGGTCGACGAGGTTGGGGGCCTGGAAGCGGGGGCGGGCGGTGCGGCTGGCGGTGAGCGGGTTGGGGTAGACGCCGCCGGTGGGCCAGAAATCGTCGAGCGCTCTCAGGTCGGCGGCGCTGACCGGGGTGACCCGGGCCGGCGGGGTGACGGCGATGCCGTTTAGCTCCCAGAAGAAGGTGAACAAGTCGCCGGGGTCGGGATCGAAGCTGGCGGTGCCGTCGAGCTCGACGCCTTGGCGGGCCTGCACCCGCTGGTCTGCTCCGGCGTTGGCCACCGGGTCTTCGTTGCGGCCCAAAACGGTGATGGTGACGGTGTCGGTGTCGAACACGCCCCAGACGTCGGTGACGGTGAGTTGGAGGATGATGTCGAGCTGGCCGCCCCGCAGTTCGGGGACCTCGAAGGAGACGATGGCCTGGTCGGGGTTGATGAGCTCGACGGTGGCCTCCTCCACCGGCTCGCCGTCGTCGTCCACCTCGATCCACTGGAAGGTGATGGCGTCGCCGTCGTTGTCGAAACCGGCGCCGTTGACCCTCATGATGCCGGTTCCGTCGGTGCCGCCTTGTTTGCCGTCCTCGCTGATTTGGTCGTCGGGGGCGACGGCTGAGGGGGCGGTGTTGTCCACCACCACGAAGGTGATGATGGCGGTGGCGCTGCGGCGGGTGGAATCGGTGACGGTGACGGTCACGGTGTGGGTGGCGCCGACGGGATCGGTGCGGGGGGCGGTGAAGGTGGCCTGGGAGGTGGTGCCGGCCCGGTTGGCGGGGTTTGGGGTTACGTTGCCCCTCCACTCGTGGGTAAGGCTGCGGGCCTGGGTGCCGTCTTTGTCATCGGCGGTGGCGGTAACCACCACGCTGTCGCCGGGGGCCACCACGAAACGGGGGTCTTCGCCTTCTTGGAAGGCGACCTGGGCGGGTTGGCTGCGGTCGCGCAGCTCTATTTCCACGGTGGGGGCGGCGGGCTGGTCGTGGACGGTGATCTGCACGGTGGCGAAGTCGGTGGCGCCGTCGTTGTTGGTGATGGTGACCCGGTAGTGGACGACGGCGGTGCGGTTGTTGTCCAAGTTGTCGGGCAACATGATGGTGACGGTCTCGCCGTAGATGTCGCCGGGTTCGATGGTGAACGCCGGGTAGTTGGGCCGGGCGGTTACCTTGCGCCACTCATAGCTGAGCACCGATGTGCCGGCCCCGGTGCTGTTGGAGGCGTCGAGCACCAAGCGGGCGCCCTCCTGCACATCCCACTCGTCGTCGCCGTTGCCGCGTTGGCCGGGGCGGTCGATGATCGCTTCGACGGTGTACTTCTCGTCGGTCTGGATGCGGCCGTCGCCGTCGAGGTCGGTGGGATTGGGGTTGAGCAGCTTGGCGGAGACGTCGATCCTGGCCTCCGGTTGCTGGGCGAGGGTGACCCGCACGATGTCGCGGTCGCTCAAGCCGCTGCTGTCGGTGACGGTGAGCTCGAAGTCGATGAAATAGACGCCGTATCGGTTGACGAGGCTGGGTGGGGGCACCTCGAACTGGGCCTCGCGGCCGCTGGGGCTGCCCGAGGGGGAGATCCTGATCCAGTTGTAGTCGGTGGTAAGCACCCTCCATCGGTAGGTGAGGGTGTTGGCCGATTCTTCGAAGTCGAAGCTGCCGCTTCCGTTGAGCCTGCTCTGGCGGTCGACGCCGGGGATGACAGAGAAGTCGCTGCCGGCGTCGGCCACGGGGGGCTGGTTTTGGGCCTGGGCTACCGGGCTGAGGAGGGTGGCCAGGAGAGCGGCGGCCAGAATGGCGCCTAGGGCGCGCTTGGTGAAGGTGGGGCGAGTGGGGAAAAGGGCCATACGCCACGAGGATACTTCCGCGTGCCTTATATATAGGCGCGCTCGGTGGATTGGAATCTGCTGTTGCCGGGCGGGCTTTGGCTCAGTTGTTGGGGAGGCCGTCGGTGTAGGTGAGGGTGTTGTTGGGGGTGGCGGGGGTTCTTGGGCCTTCGAAGAGGATGCCGGTGAGGTTGAGGGGGTCGCAGGCGGCGATGGTGATCTGTTGGCCGGTGCGGGGGTGGCGGCGGACCCTTTGGAGTTGGTCGGCGGCGGCGGGCAGGGCGAACTGCTCGCCGCTTTGGCCAGCTACGAAGCGGCCCCCTCTAACTAGGCCGCGGTCTTCGAATCGGCGAAGGGCCTTGAGGATGTCTCGCCACGGGATGGCCGTGGGGGTGGCCGGGTGGTGGGCGAGGCTGCGGAATACCACGCCCCAGCAGGCCAGCAGTTGCTGGGCGACGGCCTCGGCCAAGTCGTCGGCGGGGAGCTCTTCGGGTGGGGGAACGAGGGACCAGCGGCCGGGGGCGGCGTGGGTTTCGCGAGACGCGCCATTGTTAAAGGCGCGATTCATGCGCGTGGCCCGGGTGCGAAGGGCTTGGGAGCGCAGGTTCTGGCCGGGGCGGTGGCGGGTGGGTCTGCGGCTGCTGCGGTTGAGCAGGGCCCGCACCGCGGCGAAGCCGTCAGCGGTGAACAGGCCGAGGGCGACGCCGTTCCACAGGGCTCTTTCGATGTCGTCGGGCAGGCGGTGGGTGGCGTCGGCCAGATCGGGCAGGAAGCTGGCGCCCTGGGACTGGAGGATGTCGGCGATCTCTTGGACGGGGCCGGCTTCGGGGGGCTCAGGGCTGTTGGCGCGGGCGGCGGCCAGGAGCCAGTGGAGGTCTTCTCTAAAGACGAGGGTGATGGGGGTGGCTTTGCGGGGAGCCATGGAGTTGGCTTTGGCCGGGGTGGTTGGGGGCGTGAGGCGGAGCCAGGCCAGCTCGCCGCGGTAGCAGAGCTCGTCGAGCCACATGGGGTTGTAGTCGGGGAGGCGCTTTTGGATGATCTGTTTTTCCCAAGCTCCCGCCGGAAGGTCTAGACCCTGAAGCTGCTCCAACACTCGGGTAAGACCAGGGCGGCCCCTAACTGTCGAATCAGGAGTTAGGTGATGCCAATCAAGCAAGAACCTCATGAAGTCCTGGGGGGAGGCGGCTTGTATGGAGGCGCGTTTTTGTCTTCGGGATAGATAAGACATTCGTTGGAGTAGGCGACGGGAGCACCACGTTTCTGTTCCCCTGGTGTGTCGGCGGGTCCTGTCACCGGAAGCGGCCTGGCCGTCGGAGCGGCCAGGTCCGCC
>VXOZ01000025.1 GCA_009839775.1 Chloroflexota bacterium
GACCCCCGCTTGCGCGGATGTCGACGACGTAGCACGACTGGATAGGACTATCTTTGTGGGCCAAGTGGAAAGCAGTTCACCGGATCCCAGCGGACGCTGGGCGTGGCTGAACGTGCGCGTGAAGCAAGACCTCTTCCCGTATTCGCTTAACCGCAGAGCCGCGAGCGCCGGGGCCGTGTTTACGATCCTGCAAGATGGAGAACGCGAGCCTTTGCTTGTGGAGGGAGTCGACTACGTGCTGGTGATTCACGGCGATCCGTGGCGGATAGTCTGTCCGCAGCAGACTGTGGCGACGGTTGATTATGCGCAAGAGCCCGCCGGCATTGTGCCCGCAATGCCGGAAGTGTCGTTCTGGACGGGTGAAACGGTTTCAGAGATAAAATCTCAGGTTAGATTGGCTCGCAACAGGTGATGTCCGTGGCACGCCCGGCGCAGGTTGCAAACCTGCGCTACCGGATGCCCAGTCGGATCCTGGAATGGGGCGGGGCATATGGGGCCATGTCGTGTCTGAGTGAGCACCACTCATTCAAGTGGACATAGATATAGCAGTCGGCACCGTTCGCTTAGGCAAAACGTTAGAAGCCATCCCATAATTCGGATCGACGTGCCGACTCGTGCTTCGATCCTTCGACAAACTCAGGACAGGCAAGGGCTTTGCGAAGCCCACTCAGCACGAACGGATTGCCCGCTTTTTCGTTCGCCCTGAGCCTGTCGAAGGGCGGGTCTGCACGGAGCAGTGCATTTATGGGATGGCTTCTACTCAGCAATTTCCATTGCAACCACGTCCGTCTCGGACAGCCGCGACAACGTGACGAACGTGTGCTTGCCGCGTTGCTCAACATGCACCGTCTCTCCACTGGCCGCGCTGGCCGCTTGCACATGCAGCGCCGACTTGATGGTTACATCAGCTAACGGCACCGCTTCCGGCACGTCAACCCAAGCCCCGCTGCGCGGGCCGCGCCCGATGCCTTGCCCTAAGGGCCGGGTCACGGGGCAGTTGACGAGGAAGACCTTGAGCACGTTGCCGTCCTTGGTATACGCGGCCTCGACGTTGGGCACGCCTTGCACGCGCAGGTCGGCGGCATAGCCGATGAACATGAGGATGCGCATCGCCATGCGGCCAAAGGCCCGCGCGCCGCGCAGCAGGTATTCGGCAAAGGGCTCATGGTTGCAGTAGGCAATCTGGCCGGCGCCCATGCGCCCACAGACCACCGCCGGCATACCGGTTTCCGTGCCCCAGCGTGTGCCGTGGCTGTCCCAAACCTCACCATAGGGTTCTACGACGGGTTTCAGGGAATACGCGAGCTCTCCAAAGCCGGGGAAATTCCGCAGCGGCCAGTGGCCCAGGGAGCACGCCAATTCCCAATCGGGAATCCCCCACTCCTCAGGCGCGTGGACGAACCAGCCGTCCTGGCGCGCGAAGCGATGGCTCTTGCGATCGGCAAGGATGATGCCCAACTCGCGTTGCAGGTTGTTCGCGCCGGTCAGGAGCACACGTCCGCCTTTCTCCGCAAATTCCCGCACGATGCCGATAGACGCGGGGCGGAGGTCGCCGGGATGGGCGATGATGAGCGCGCGCAAGCCGCTCAGATCCTCCGGTTCCAGCACGTCATCGCAGACGAGCCGGAAAGGAAAGTGCTGTTCCGCCAGGTACTTGTATGCGCCTGCCGTATCGCGGCTAAAGCCGGCTTCGACCGGCACGTTGCCCAGGGCTACTTGCCTCTCGGAAAAGAGCAGACCGACATCCGCGTAAGCCGTGGCCTTGGCGCGTTCCTCAGCGAGCGGCCCAATCTTCTCAAATGTCGTAGCCACCTTGTTCAGCACCGGCGCGCCAAAGAAGCCCGTGCGGGTATCCGGCGCGCCCCAGATCAAGGTGGCGTCGGCTCCCGCCGCGAGCGCGCTGGCGGCCTGAAACGTAAGTTGGCTTTCGCTGACGCCCGCGTACATCACGCGGTCCCAGCAGAAGGCAATGACCACCGGGCGTCCCTTGGCCAGCGCCCGCAAGCGGTACGTCTGCTGCGCCGGTTGAAAGAAGTTCGCGCCGGTGGCATCGGACTCGCCAAAGAGAATGTCATCATGCGTGTAGGGCCAGAAGGCGTTGTGAACGAGTTTGACGTCCTTCCCGCTGGCTTGGATGCGCTCTTTGGCGCCCGCGAGATAGGTGTCGACCACGTGATTGCCGAACTCAAACAGGCGTGCGCGCTGCTCCGCCGTAAACCGGCGGCGCGGACCGCGGCCCTCTCGTCTCCCGCCGCCACGGAAGCGCGCCCCTGCGTCTGGGGCCGCTGTTGCGGGAAAGGGCTCGCCAAAGAGATCTTGCCACGCGGCCCGGCAGTGCTCGCAGTAGCACAACATGCGGTAGTGCACGATGTCCAAGAACAGCCGCGAAAAGTCATAGTTGGCGAGCAACTCGTCGAGCATGGCGTAGGTGTAGTCGCGGTACGGCGAGTTGAGGCAGAGCCAGCGCCACCGCGTGTGCGGGCCGGGCTGCGGGTTGCCGTCGGCATCGTGGCTGCGCCAGTCGGCATGCTCCCGGTAGGCATGCTCGTCCCAGCGCACGGAATAGTAGAGCGCGGGAACGATGCCCTGCCCGCGCGCCGCCTCGGTTTGGGCGGCGATGAGATCGAAGTCGAGCGCCGGGTGCCGCTTGCCCGCGGCCGTAGCGTAATAGGCGTGGCCCCAATGGCACTTTGCCTGGAGCAACACGGAGTCCGTGCCGATGTCGGCCAGCGCCGCCATCTGCGCGGCGGGATCCACTTGCGCGAGCGTGTGCGGGCCGTAGGGTCCAAGGTGATTGTCGATGAGTACCCGCTTTGGGCCTGCTTCTGCCATGGATTTTTCCCTTAATGCAATGCCTTCTGTTGCCTTCTCACCCAACGGGTAGGGTTAAGCTAACGTCAGAGCGCCTTCCCTTTAGGGAACCTTTGAACCCTCGCCTCAGCGAGGGAGTCCCCTCTCCCTTGACGGGATAGGGCTAGGGTGAGGGTGCTCTGAACGCAAGCCGGTTCTTGATCGGTTTGGTTCTGGTTATATTGACTGTACATGTTATGCGATTAGAAAAGCAAGAAATCCCCTCACCCCAACCCTCTCCCCAAGGAGAGGGCGTAACACCTTTCCCTCAGGACCTGGTTACGCAAAGCTCTTCCTTAGAGTTCTCATGCGACCTGCGCCGCCAAGCGAGAACCTCGTGGCCGTGGTTTCTTCAATGCTACCCACCTGATAGCCAATTGCCAACTTGTGTTGCTTGCTCCACCTAGCCGCCGCGTACCCGTGTCGATTTTAGAGCAATGCTTGTCCAAGACGGTATTATAGGCGGTAGCGTGAATGTCCATTGGAACAAAACGCAACCATCGAAAGAACTCGCAAAGTGAGCGTCCACTCGCCCGACATCACTCCAGACAGGGACAACCCTATGCGCCTGCGGGACGAATTGCGGCAGGCGGTAGAGGCCGAAGTTGCCGCGACGCAGGCCCAGGCGGCGACGTTTCGCGCGGAGGTGGTGTCCGGCACGCTGCTAACGGAATCTGACACCGACTGCGTGTACACGTTCTGGTTGAGTTCGCTCTTGCCAATCCTAGACGATACGCCCGGCGAACTCCACATTGGCAGCCAGGTGCATCCCTGCCGCATCGTGGCTGTGGCAGGCTTGCGCGTGTCGCTGCTGCTGGCGTCCGCGCCCGCCCGCTTCATCGAGCGCGCCACGCTGGTGGCGCAGCCGTGGGTAGCGCTCAGTCGGCTTCACAGGGAGCTTGAACATCACTCGGTAGAGTCAACTCCTGGTCAGGGGCTGAGCGTGGCGCTCTTTGGCGGAAACTCTGCCGCCGTGGAAGAGATTTCCTACACGGCGACAGATCAGGATGAAGCGCCGCTGAACGAGGCGCAACAAGCGGCGCTCGCTATGGCGCTCCGGCATCCGGTGGCGGTTATCGCTGGACCGGCGCACTCCGGCAAGACCCTCGTGCTTAGCAGAATAGCGGCCGCCTGCCTGGCGTCCGGCAAACGTGTTCTCATACTGGCGGCTGCCAACGACTCCGTCGATTCAGTACTCGGGACGCTGGCCGCAGCCGACGCGAGGCCCGCGTATGCTGCCGGTGAGATGCTGCGGAGCGGCTATGGCGCCGCTCCGGACATGCGGCGCGCATACCCCTTGCTTGCGCCGGAACAGGCCGAAAGTCGCCTCCAAGCGGAGTTGGAACAGGAGCTGGCGGCGCTGGAGACCGAGCGAACCACGCTAACGGAACGAGCGCACGCCCTCAGCGTCTTGCAGAAGGCGGCAGGCCTTGCCCAGCGCGCGGCAGAAGAACGCACCGCGGTGCAGGCGGAGGTGGCTGCGCTGTTGGCGCGACAGGAAGACGGGGCTCAAGATGGTGCGGGATCTCCAAGCGTGCAGTTCTTGAAGGAGCGGTGGCAGTACGTGTGGCAGCACGCCAAGCGTCTCACGGGGCGTTCCACCGGCGGCTTCCGGCAGACGTATCGTGAAGACTCGGAGCGGCAGCGGCAGGCAGCCTACGAGTATGCGCAACAACTCGCTGAAGCGCAACGCCGTCTCGCTGAATGCAGCGCTACTGCCGAGCGCCTGCATACCAGCGTTCGTGGACAACTCGCGCAGTACGATCTCACCACTGACAGCGTGGATGCCGCGTGCGCGGACACGGCAAAGCAACTGCGCGCGCTGGAGCAGAAGCAAGCAAGCACCTTGGGTGACTTGAACGAAGTACCGCGCGCCGCCCGTGCGCGCGCGCGCTTAGTGGGGTGTACGCTCACACACGCCCTTGTTGCCGAGACGTTCGCACCGGAGTCGTTCGACGTTGTACTCGTCGACGACAGCCACGGCATCCCCCTGCCGCACCTCTTCTGGGCAGCCGGTCTGGCGGGTGCGCGTCTGGTTGTTACCACGGAGGAAGCCGCACTGCAGCCGTGGCACTGCGCGCCGCAGGCGGTCGCAAGGCGGTGGCTGGGACGCTCATTCGTCGCGCACCTGGCGGGCATGGGTGCGCAATCTGCGCCGTGGGTAGCCAACCTCACGGAGCGCTACGTCTTGCAAGAGCCGTTTACCGAAGCTGTGTCACGCTGGCTGCAGGAGGCCGCCGCAGGCAATAGATCGCGGTCGCTGCGGTCGCCGCCGCGACTGCAGGGGCCGCGCCATAGTGTGAGGCGGCGCCTACCGGTCCGTGGGCATACGGTTCCGTTTGCGGAGGCCCTTGGCGGTCAAAGTCCAGTCGTCTTGGCGGATACCGGTCCGGTGAAGCCGTGGAGTGAGGCCGTTCCACTGGAAGGGCGCGTGAGCTTAGCAAGTGCCCTCGCCACGATTTCGCTTGCGGAGCTTCTTAGTGATTCTGAACCTAAGTCTTCGATTGCGCTCGTTACACCATACGCCGCACAGGCTCGCGTCCTCGCTAATTTGGCAAGTGATCGAGACTTGGCCTCAATTAGCAGTGTTTTTGCGCCACCGTGCCTGCCAAGACGAGCGGCTGACATAGTGATACTGGATACAGTGGAGACACCGGGCGCGTTCACGTGGTCTGCACTCGACGACTCACGCCCGGATTCTCAGGCGTATGCTTTCTATAGCGGCGTGTTTACGCAGGCGCGGCAGCGAGTCGTGATCGTCGCAAACTGGAAGCACGTACGGGACACATTCGGCGCACCCGCGCTCCTGCGGCGCATACTAGGTGAAGCTGTGCACGCAAAGTGGGCGGTTTCGGCGGCAGAGTTGCTGCCGAGCGAGCGGGCGGGCACGCTGCCATACGTGGCGGCGGCTTCGTCTCGTACAAATGAAACGAAGAGCAAGCGGCCCGGCGCAGCCACCGGCTGGCGGCGGCTCTTGGATGACCTGCAGGCCGCCGAGCGCCTCATCACCATATGGAGTCCGTATCTGGCCCTGGCGACGGTGGAGCGCGTGGTGAGTTGGCTGCCGTCCGCGCTCTTGGAGCGCGGCGCCGTGCGCCTTATCACGCTCCCATCTGGGCAGCGCAGCGGGCAAAGCGTACAGTCGGCGGAAGCGCGCCTTGTGTGTGAGCAAATGGGCGTGCGCGTGGAAGAACGCAACGCATTGGCGGCCAATCTTGTCATCGTAGACGACCGGCTCGCCTGGGACTGTACGTTTCCGCCGCTGG
>VXOZ01000314.1:0-1900 GCA_009839775.1 Chloroflexota bacterium
CGATATGGCACTCCCTGCGTTGGTAATCCAAGGTCGGCGTTTTGGCGCCGAAAACTTCGCAACCATTACTGCAAAACAGGCTGGATAATTACCTCGCCAAGTGCAGTGCTAAATTCACCTCTGACTTGGCGATTTACCAGCCCTCAGCCACTAGTATACCGTCCAGACGGCCTGAATGTTAAGCGAGCACTTGGCGCGCGCCGCCGGGCAAAAAACAGCGAACTCCAACTAATCGGAGTCCGCTTGAACGTCGCACTTACCGAGAACTGCCGGCCGGTTGCTAACTCATCTGGTCGAAGAGGCTCTCCACCACCGTCATGGCGCTGCTCGTTACTTCCGGCTTGTTGTTCCTGATGTGGTCCTCGAAGGTAGGCTGCTCCGCTTGATAGTACAGACCCAAGTAGAGCGGGTCCTCGCTGGCGGCATACTGCAACGCGGTATTGAAGTCCGTGGGATCGAAATCCGCCGGCAGGTCTTCGGTCGCGTCCCGATAGTACTTGAACGTGTTGACCGTATTGAACGTCGGGCATGGGCTGTAGGTATCGATGAAAGCAAACCCCTCATGCGCTATGCCCCGGGTGATAAGGTCGGCCAACTCTTTCGGCTTGCTAGAAAAGCCGCGGGCGACAAACGTGCACCCGGTGGCCAAGGCGAGCAAGAGCGGGTTCACTGCCGGATCGCTGGCCCCCTGCGGTGTGGCTTTGGTCGCGAGGCCGCGCTCCGCCGTGGGAGAGGTCTGGCCCTTCGTGAGGCCATATACGGCATTATCCATCACCACATAGCAGATGTTGAGATTGCGCCGGATGGCGTGGATGAGATGTCCGACACCAATGGCAAACGCATCGCCGTCGCCACCCATGGCCAAGACCGGCATGTCAGGCTGCACCGCGCGAATGCCGGCCGCAACGGGCATTGCCCGCCCGTGCACCGTATGGAAGCCGTAAGCGTCGGTGAAGAAAGGCAGGCGACTGGAACAACCGATACCGGAGACGATGATCACGTTCTTGGGATCGAAGTTATGCTCGCTCAACGCCTTGAATACGGCATTGAGGACACCAAAGTCGCCACAACCGGGGCACCAAGTCGGACGCTCATCGCCCTTGTAGTCATTGACCTTACGCTTCTCTACGGTTACCACGCTAGACATACTGCGCCACTTCCTCTCTGATCTTCTCCAGGAGCCAGTCGACGCGGAACGGCATACCGCCGAAAATGTTGATCCGCACGTAATCGCGCGGGTACTGGCTCGTGATCATGTTGGCAAACTGACCGACATAGTTCACTTCCGGAATGATGATGACGCGTTTGCTCTCAATGAAGGGACGTACCTCATGGTCCGCCAGCGGCATGAGCATTCTCGGCGCCAACATATCGAGCTTCAGGCCTTCCTGTTCGGCCTGGCGAATTACCTCGATGACGGAACCTACGGTAGAACCCCACGTGAGAATGCCGACCTCAGCGTCGGGATCGCCAAAGCGGTCGGCCTCGGGCGCCTCCAGGGCGGCGCGCTCAAGTTTGCGGAACCGCTTCTGGGTCATGATTGTGTGCGTCGCCTCGTCATACCGGTGCAGTCCCTCTTCATTGTGCTCAAGCCCGGTGGCAATATACTGGCCGCCCTCCTGACCGGGGATGGACATGGGTGAGACGCCGTTCTCCGTGAGCACGTAGCGATTGTACTCGCCGTTCATCCTTCCATTGCCGTTCTCCGAGAACAAGAGACGGTCAATAACCTTGACTTCATTGAGGATAGGACGGGGAACACTCTCGGAACGCACGTTGAGCAGCGTATCGCCGAGCAAGACGACGGGTGTTTGATACTTTTCAGCAAGATTGAAGGCGTTGACTGTCTGGTAGAAACAGTCTCGCACCGACGGCCGGGCAAGCCCGATCCGTGGGCACA
>VXOZ01000314.1:1910-6066 GCA_009839775.1 Chloroflexota bacterium
GTAGGCTGCCGCAGTCAAGTCACTTTGCTGGGGTCGGGTCGGCATGCCGGTGGATGGCCCTGCTCGTTGCGCGTCAACGATAACGCAGGGAAGCTCAGCCATGGCGGCAAGTCCAAGCATTTCAATCATCAGGCTAAACCCGGGCCCGGAGGTCGCCGTCATGGCTTTCGCGCCGGCATACGATGCGCCCAGCACCATGCCAATGGCCGCGAGTTCATCCTCCGCTTGCAGCGCGTGGCCGCCCGTTTTCGGCAAATGTATCTCCAGAAACTCCTTGATGTCGCTGGCAGGCGTAATCGGATACCCCGCCATGAAGCTGCAGCCGGCGGCAATAGCGCCCAGGCCGATCGCTTCACTGCCGCTCACCATAATCTCGCCGGAATGGGATTTTTCCGGGTAGAGCGCAAAGTTATCGCGCTGCGGGACATGTTCAATTACATAGTCAATGCCGGCCCGGAGCGCGTCCAGGTTCTTCTGCACAACCGCTTCGCCTTTGCGCAACCACCGCTCCTCGATGAGGGAATCGAGGTGCTTTGTCGGCAAGTCGAAAAGCTCCGCCAGCGCGCCAACGGCTACGACGTTCTTCGCGATGGGGAATTTGAGTTGGTTCTTCGCGATGTCGTTAAGCGGGAACTCCACCTGTACAAAGTGGCTGTCGGCAGACGGTGTTACTTCCGATGGGTCGTATACGAGCAGGCCGTCGTCCTTGGTTTCGGCAGCGTTGCGGTCGTAGGCTTCCTGGTTAAAGGCGAGGAGAATGTCAACAGAATCACCTTTACTGTAGGAGCGATCCGCGCTGAGCCTAATCTGATAGAAGGCGTGCCCACCCTTGATCTCCGAAGGCGGCTGCGAGTAGGTAAGTACATGAAATCCGCCTCGCAATGCCGCCTGGGTAAGCAATTGTCCGGTCGAGACAATGCCTTCGCCAGCCTCGCCAGCGACGCGGATGACTAGGTCGTTTCTCGTCATTGGTCTAGAGTTTTACTTCCTGCAACTATCCCATGCTGGATCGCCAGCGCTTGCGGCACACAAAGGCACATCATTACAAACGCTGTGCACTAGCGCTGGATTAGTATTCTACATTCTTGTCTAATTATACACCAGCAGGGCGTATCAATACAGCAGGCGCGAACGGCAGCGCTATTCGCACAAGCGGTTGAAGGCAAGTAACCCGGAGCAAAAGGGAGCGGCTGCCACAAATCCCAATCAGATTAGGCTGTGGAAATCTCCTGCTGCAACGCGAGCGCGGCGCGCACGAGTTGTTCGCCAGACCCTGGCAGCACGCGGCTGGAAGTGGGTTCGTATGCGCCCTGCGGATAGGCTGCTTCCGTACAGATATAGCCAAGGTTGCCATTGGCTAGCTCAGCGAGCAGATTATGCTCGAAGGGCGAGTGCTCTTTGATTGACAATCCAAGCTCGACGAATATCTCGCCCGGCAGCGCCGTGATTGCCACGTTGCCAACGGCCAAGACCTGGACTTCGGTGTCGAAGTGCAGCCTGTTCAATTCCTGCAGCGCGAGATCGCGATGCGCCTTCACCAGGTCGTCCCGTCCGGGACCGCCGCCCCTCGGAGAAGCCTCGACCGCCTCCCGCGCCCAGGCGATATCTTCCTCAGTCGGCACTACAGCCGGCAGCGCCTCGGTCTTTTGGGATGCATGCACGGATTCGCCCTTAATCGGCTCCAAGTGGGAGAGCGCCTGCGTAGCGCTTTCCGCAAGCGCGCGGCCGATGCGCTCGGACTCCTCAAAGCCCTTGAGCTGATTGGGGTCGTTCACGTTGACGTGATTGATGTCGCCGCAAAAGCCATTGGCGTAGAGCACAACTGCATCGTCCAACTCTGGCGACATATTCCTTAGGTGTTTTTCCATCCAGCCGGAGTAGTCGGCGGAGATCTGGTCGCCGCCGGTCGTGTCGGCATGCAGGGAGTAGTTTACGAGCACTCCGATTGGATCCCCTTGGTGGGATTCTGCGAGAAGCGCGTACACTTCAGGGTCGATGGGGCCAACCGGACGTATAACGTCGGGATTGTTCTTGCCCGGGTTGGTCTTCACGCTACCGTCGCGCATGTGGAAGCGGCGGTTGAAGGCGATGCGGGTCTCCTGCGACTTGCCGATACGCAGTGTGCCGGAGGCGCGGGTCTCCCAGGCCTCGGTCACCGCCGCAGCGATCTGACCCTCCAAGGTTGCCATGTACGTTTCGTTCATACTGCCGAACGTGGCGGCACTGCGGTCACCGCGTGTGATGGGTCCCGTGTGGGTGTGCGTACAACAGACGAGCACATTGCCGCCGGGGATGCCAGTCGCTTCTTCCACTTGCTCCCGCGCATTGACCACGCTCTCTTCACGGATAGACACAAGATCGCAGGTCACGAGCGCGATTGTGGTGGAGCCGTCGTCGATCACCATTGCCCGCGCGTAAAGATCGTCATGCACCGCACTCGCCGGTCGCACGTGGTAGTACCCGGCCATGTGCGTGCCCAGAGGCGGTGAGATGTTACGCTGCGCCGCGCCAATCGAGAGTGCCATGGGTCCTCTCCCTTTCCGCTAGGTTATTTCCCAGACCTATGATGAAATTCGCTCGGCAGCCAGCAGCGCCGCCTCGCGGGGGAAGTCTGCCACGTCTACGCCCGCTGCCCGCAGCGCATCAATCTTGGACTCCGCCGTGCCGATGCCACCAGAGACAATGGCACCGGCATGCCCCATGCGTTTCTCCGGCGGGGCGGTGCGTCCGGCGATGAAGCCAACCACGGGTTTGGTCATGTGCGCTTTGACGAAATTGGCCGCTTCCTCTTCATCGGTGCCGCCGATTTCGCCAATCATGACGACCGCTTCCGTCTCAGGATCTTCCTCGAACATGCGGAGCACGTCGATGAATCCGGTGCCAATGACCGGATCGCCGCCTATGCCGATGACGGTGGACTGACCGACACCCTCTCCCGTGAGGTGGGAAACCACTTCATAGGTGAGCGTGCCGGAACGGCTGACCACGCCCACCGGGCCGGGCATGTGAATGTCGCCCGCCATGATGCCCACTTTGGCCTTGCCCGGCGAAATGAGGCCGGGGCAGTTCGGTCCCTGTAAACGCGCGCCCTTCATATTTACATAATGATACACGCGCAACATGTCCTGCACTGGGATGTGCTCGCTGATGCAGACCACGAAAGGAATGCCGGCATCTACCGCTTCGATGATGGCGTCGGGCGCAAACGGTCCCGGCACGAAGATAACGGAGACATTCGCGCCGGTCTCGCGGACTGCTTGGGCCACGGTGTTGAATACCGGCGCGCCGCACGCCACTTGTCCCCCACGTCCTGGTGTGACGCCAGCTACCACGCTTGTCCCGTACTGCACCATCTGTTCCGTGTGAAACGTGCCTTCGCGACCGGTAATGCCTTGGACTAGCAGGCGGGTGTTTTGGTCAACGAGGATGCTCATGAGGCCGACGCCCCTGGCGAAGTCGTCGCCTCTGGCGCAGCCGATGCCACTCTTACTACTTCCTGCGACGCGGCTTGCATGGTATCGGCTGCTACAATACCTGCCTCTTGCAGAATTGTGCGTCCCTCTTCCTGATTCGTGCCGACGAGGCGTACAACCATCGGCACTTGACGGGGGAGCGAGGGCAACGCGCTCACGATGCCGCGCGCGACTTCATCGCAGCGGGTGATGCCGCCGAAGATGTTGAAGAGGATTGCGTTCACGTTTTCGTCATCCAGGATGATGCGCAGGGCGTTCGCCACGCTCTCGGCGCGGGCGCCGCCGCCAATATCCAGGAAATTGGCAGGGCTGCCGCCGCTCAGCTTGATGGTATCCATGGTCGCCATGGCGAGACCGGCGCCGTTGACCACGCAACCAATGGTGCCGTCGAGCTTGACAAACGATAGTCCCGCTTCGCGTGCCGCGCGTTCGGCGGGTTCTTCCTCGTCCAGATCGCGCAGTTCCGCCAGCGCTTTGTGGCGGTACAGCGCGTTATCGTCGAGATTGATCTTGGCATCGATGCACTGGATGGTACCGTCCTCCGTGATGACGAGCGGGTTGATTTCAACCAATTCGGCATCGTTGTCATTGAGCGCTTGGACGAGTGTGCGGACGATGCGCGCGAAATCTCGGCTCAAGTCTTTTGGTATGCCAATGTCGAATGCCAGTTGACGGCCTTGGTA
>VXOZ01000096.1 GCA_009839775.1 Chloroflexota bacterium
ATAATAGCATTGCAAACGCCCCCCAACTTTCTTGCAAGAGTCAGTGTGTGCAGCGAGCGCGGCCTTCAGGTTAGACACTTCACGAGAAGTGAAGCGCCAAGTGAGGTGGGCTTACAAAGGGTCCGGCGGGTCGCTCCGTGTCCATGCGGGGACCAGCCACAGCAACCCGTTACCCAGTTGACACGGGCGTAGCCAGTGCGGTGGCTGAACGATGCGCTTTGGAAACCGCTACTATAATTGCAGGAATAACCGGCGCCATGAATGGAGGCCGCCGCGCAAATTGAAGGCAAGCAGAGAGAAAGTCGCGGCCTCTTTGTGAAACGTAGCGCCAATGCTCTCTAGGATGGTGTGTGAGTGGTTGCAGCAGCAGTATCCATTCATGGTTCGACAAGGGCTTCGCGAAGCCCACTCACCACGAACGGATACTGACTTTACGCACGGACGCTGGCTTTGCGCGCGGACACTGGCTTTCCAACAGAACTTGTTTCTGATCCGTTCGTCCTGAGCCTGTCGAAGGATGAACGAACACCCTTCTCACACACCCTCTAAGCTATAAGGGTTCGCCATGCCGCACACCTCCTATTTCCTCAACCCTGACTTTGAAATAGACCAGCACGTGGACGACGAGCAACTGATCTCGATTGTTGCGAATGGAGAGGGAGTCTTGTGGCTGGACATTGAAGAACCTGGCGCCGAGGACCGGTCACTTCTCTTGGATGGCCTTGGCTTCCACCCGCTTGCCGTTGAAGCATGCATCGAGCGCGGGGCACACAGTGTACGTGTGGAGGGCTTTGGCAGCTATATCTTCATAAACGTACGCGGTATCGACTACACGACGAAGGAAGATGTGCTCGAAACCACCGATCTCAGCATGTTTGTCGGCCGCAACTACGTCGTGACAGCGCATGACACTTTCATGCCGAGTGTGGAGGCTGTGAGGAAACTCGTGGTGAGCGACGTCAAGCATCTGATGAGCAGCCCTTCCCTGCTTGCGCATGCCCATTTGGATGCGCTCATCCAGATGGTTCGTCCGGCGCTGGAGAGAATGTCCGACCATGCGGACACAATCGAAGAGCAGATAATCGAGAATCCAAGTGAATCGGTGCTGGCGGGGGTCATGACGCTCAAGCGGTCTTGTTTGAGCCTGAATCGCGCCCTCGCGCCGCAGAGAGAAGTCTTGAGCCGCTTGGGGCGTCGGGAGTTTGGCTTGATTGCGAAAGAAGCGGACCTTTACTTCCGGGATTTGTTCGAGGACTTGGTGCGCGTGCAGGCAGCAAACGACATCATTCGTGAGCGAACCGATACCGCCCTTGCCACCTATCTTTCCGTGGTGTCGAACCGGCAGAACGAGTTTATGAAAGTGCTCTCCATTGTCGCGACAATATTCATGCCGCTGGGCCTTGTGGCAGGCATCTTTGGCATGAACTTCCAGTACATGCCTGGACTCGATTTCCGTTGGGGATATTTCGCCATGTGGAGCTTAACGCTCATCGCCATTGCGCTCATGTTGTGGCTGCTTTGGCTTAAGGGGTGGTTTTCGGCTCGAATGCGAGCGCTGAGAAGCCAGCGCTTCGGCAGATTTGTCCCCACGGCCGTTGACCCCATTCGTCTGACCGTCTTTGCCGGACGCGCCGTAGCCAGGAACTTGCGGCGCCGGACTCGCTGAGCAATGGCTTTCAGGATCGTAGAGCAGTCCGTAGACACACTGCGCAACTACGGTGAAGTGCCCATTGCATTCACGGTCGCGTCGCAGTACCGCATCGCTGCGATTGACGGCGGGAAAGGCGGTTGGAGACTGACCGAGGAGCGAGTTGAGCGACCATACACCAAGGACTACGATGCAGGGGGTGAACGACCGTCGCGATGGGCGCAGAAATGGGATCTCGCTAACTGGGTCATCTTGGCGGCTATCGGGGATGGGATGCGGCTTGGCGGCGCCGTCGTCGCCTGGAACACGCCCGGTGTGAACATGCTGGAGGGACACGATGATCTCGCGGTGCTCTGGGACCTGCGCGTCCATCCCGCTCACCGCCGCAAAGGGATTGGGGCGCAGCTTTTCCGCCATGCCGCCGCCTGGGCGCGCTCTAGAGGGTGCCGGCAACTCAAGGTGGAAACCCAGAACATCAACGTGCCCGCGTGCCAATTTTATGCCAGGCAAGGTTGCTATCTCGGAGCCGTGCATTATGGCGCTTATCCGGAGTACCCCGATGAAGCACAACTCCTGTGGTATCTGGACTTGTGACGCCCATCGTATGCGCTAAAGGCCCTGCGGCTGAACTCTGGCTTCACCCTCGGCCTCAGCGCGAGACTCCAGAAGTCCCGCAATTCCAGGCTTGGCAACGTCATAGCGGCCTGGTTATCGAGGAACCTCCCATGTTCCGTAAGCCGGAGCGAAATCCCTACGCTTCACCAGTTACGTCGACTATGTCCCGCCAACCGTATGACACCTCGATGAGGTCTGTTTCGCCGATGGTGATGGTCTTTTCAGTGAGGTACGTCCCGCCTAGCGACTCGTAGAACCGCCGCGCCAGCAGGTTGTCCTTGAGCACCCAGAGCAGGAAGGACTCGAGACCGTCCTGCCGGAGCCGCTGCGCGAGAGCCGTGAAGAGCCGGCGTCCAACCCCCATGCGCTGATATGCCGCCAAGAGATAGATGGAGTAGATCTCCCCACGGTAGAGCGGGTCGCTTTCACGCTCAGGCGCACCGTTGGCAAAGCCGACGATCTCGCCTGCATCCGTCTCAGCAACGAACACGCTCTCGCCGGGACGGTCTGCTGTGAGCGCCTGACTCCAATTGGACTCGCTATTGGCGTACGACAGGCCGGCGAGAAAGTCAGCCGGCAGGATGCCCGCGTATGTCGTGCGCCAGGTGTTCACGTGCACCCGCGCGATGGCTGCGGCATCTTGGGTGCTGGCCTTTCTTATGCGAATTTCCACGCTTCGTTCCAGCCGCTCATAGTCTTTTAGTGTGACGCCGACCGAGTGGTCTCACTCCGCCAGCAGTCGTTGCGCGATTTCCTTGGCTTCGTCGAGGTCCTTGGCGAATTGGTCGGCTGGAACGCGCTGCAGGACGTTGAGCGCTCGCAGGGCAAACGCGGGCGGGCCGGTGAGGCCCATGATGATGTATTGGGTGTCTTCCGCGATGGCGCTGTCGATCATCTGCTCGACCACGAGCGCGGCGCTGTCGTCGATGTAGACGGTTTCAGTGAAGTCCAGAATCACCACCTCGTGATCACGAATGTCCACGCTGATCGTGTTGATCAGCTTGTTGGACGAGGCAACGGAGAAGCTGCCTCTGAGCGCCACCAGGCCCACGCGCGCGGAGAAGGCGTCCCTCTCTTCATCGGTCTCTTCACTGCCAAAGAAGCTCTGGTCTAGCAGTGGCACGGAGACAACCCTGTCCAATTCAAGACGCTCGAACTGACGCGCGCTGGCCATTCCGGCGGCAATCAAGCCGATAGCAACGGCGGTAACGAGATCCACGAATACCGTGAGACCCAGCGTAATCACCATCACCAGCAGGTGTTCGCGCTGCACACGGTGCAGGCGCGTGATAAACCGCCAGTCTATGATGTCCCAACCGACCTTCATCAGAATGCCGGCGAGCACCGCGTGAGGGATCGCCTCCACGTACCTGCCGAGCCCCAGCACCAGGGCCAGCAGGATCGCTGCCCGCAGCGCGCCGGAAACTTGCGTCTGTCCGCCCGCGCGAATGTTTACCACCGTGCCCATGGTGGCGCCCGCGCCGGGCAAGCCGCCTATCAGGCCGGCGATGGTGTTGCCAATGCCCTGGCCGATCAACTCACGGTTCGGGTTGTGGCGGGTGCGGGTCATGGCATCGGCGATCAGGGATGTAAGCAGACTGTCAATGGAGCCGAGGAGCGCAAGGATGAGGGCAGGCTCAATTGCCCTGACGAGAATCCCGGCTGAAAAGGCCGGCATCTCAATTTGGGGCAGACCTGTCGGCACCTCTCCAATCACCGGGACGTTTGTCAGCCACAACACACCCAGCAGCGTGCCGGCGACGAGGGCCGCCAACGTAGGTGGGAAATACCGCCGTAGTTGCTGGGGCCAGAATACGCCAACCACGAGCGTAACGGCGGCGATGGCGAGGGCACTGAGGTTTATATTGCTAATGGCATTCGGCCACGCGCGCACGGCCCCCAGCGGCCCGCCGGTCGCACCCGCTGCTCCCAGGAAGGGGAGCGTCTGCAGCAGCATGATGATGATGCCGATGCCGGACATAAACCCGGAAATCACCGAGTACGGCGTAAAGGCCACGAAGCGGCCGATCCGCATCACGCCGAGCGCAATCTGAAGCAGGCCGGCCATGATGACGATGGTGAAGGCTTCGGGAAGCGAGTCGGCGTGAGTGGTGACGATGACAGCCATCGCCACGGCCATGGGTCCGGTGGGGCCGGAAATCTGTGACTTCGTGCCCCCAAAGACCGCCGCGAAGAACCCGACGGCAATGGCGCCGTAAATGCCCGCCAGCGCGCCCAGACCGGACGCCACGCCGAAAGCCAGCGATACCGGCAACCCCACCACGGCTGCGGTGATGCCGCCAAAGATATCGCCACGCAGGGTCTGGAAATTGTACGTCACTCTGATCTACCCGCCGCTAGAGAGTGCAGACATATCAACCACTCCATAGGGAATCTCGTCAGAAGCAGCTTGAGCAAGCGCATCGAAGGTCGCGCACAACCAGCACTCCGTCAAGATCCTTGCTGTGGGAAGTATCCTACCACGACTGAAGGGGAGTGTCATGAAGATTCCTGCATTGCAGAATACCCTGCGAGTGCCTATATTCACATAAGATTGGGATTTATGGACGTGTGAGGTCAGACCACAGAACCGCCGGAGAGTAGCGCGATTGCAGGCAGAGAAGGGGTCTGCACCCCCAGGATTTCCAAGGCGAACTGTACAGTTCGTGTGCCACGGTGAGCTCCGGGGGACTCTCAACTGAGAACGGGGGCTACCGATGCGGAACGATGGACCCTGCACGTGGTTCTCAGGCAGCGCTCTCGGAATGCGTGCGGCCTCTCCGCCACACACAATTGGCTTATGGGAGCGGAGTTCTGTATTCACAGCAGCAATTCTAGCACACGCCTGAGCGACTCAAAGCTTCCCTGGATCGGGTAGCACAAGCAAACCCGGCTCGCTAGGTGTCGCGCTCGCTTGGATAGAGACCCTTTGCGTGGTATGTTTCTGATAATGGAACAGCGGGCGCAAGGCCATGCAGATTCTTGGGAATTCCTGAGCGATGCATGGCAGCCGAAACGCGACAGGTGGGAATTGGAAACACAGTGACGCTCGAACAAGTCGTTCTGGATGACATTATCAAGAGAATTGTCGAGACGGCGCAACCGGAGAGGATTATCCTCTTTGGCTCCGCAGCGCGCGGTGAGATGGGACCGCACAGTGATGTTGACTTGCTCATAATCCGGGAGGGTGGGCACTCACGTAAGTTGGTGGGTCGGATATATCGCAAGCTGCACGGGGTCAGCGCAGCGGTAGACGCCGTCATGGTCTCCCCGGCGGACGTGGAGCGGTACAGGGACAGCCACGCGCTGATCATCAAGCCGGCGCTGGCGGAAGGAAGGGTGATCTATGACGCCTCTTGAGCGCTACCCACCCGACGACCCGAGAGAATGGTTAAACCGCGCCAAGAGCAATCTCGTCATGGCAAAGAACCGTGTACCCGAAGTCTACCTGGAAGACCTATGCTTCAAGGCCCAACAGGTGGCGGAGAAGGCGATCAAGTCCGTGATGATCAAGCGGGGAGCCGAGTTTCCGTACGTACATGACCTGGCTCGGCTACTGTCATTACTGGAGGCAGCAGGCGAAGGGGTGCCGAAGAACGTCATGCAAGCAGAAGAACTGACCCAATACGCGATGTCAACGCGCTATCCAAGCCTTGAGCAGCCCGTGACTGAAGTTGATTACTCCGATTCCGTTAGGGTGGCTGAAGCAGTTGTCCGCTGGGCGGAAGAT
>VXOZ01000040.1 GCA_009839775.1 Chloroflexota bacterium
GTGCAGGGCCTGCGGCAGCGGCAGGTGAACGTGGATGAACTCGTGAGCATTGCCGTCATCGCCTCGGTGCTGCTCGGTGAGTACCTTTCCGCCGGTCTTGTGGTTTTCATGATGATCTTCGGCCAGCTTCTCGAGGAGGCCACCAGCCAGCGCGCCACGGCGGCGCTGGAGCACTTGGCCGCGCTCCAGCCTGATCGTGCCCATCGCCTGCAGGGCGACGAGATCAAAGAGGTCGACGCGGACGAATTACAACCCGGCGACACGGTGCTGGCGAGACCGGGCGAGCGCCTGCCGGTGGACGGCGTGGTGATTGCGGGAACTGCCGCTGTTGATGAGACGCTGGTTACCGGCGAATCCCTCCCGGTGCACAAGGAGGCCGGGCATCGCGTCTACGCGGGCACATTGAACCAAGATGGCGCGCTGACGATCCGCACCGAAGCGGTGGGTGAAGAGGCGTACGTGGGGCAGATTGGGCGGTTGTTGGACGCGCTGGAAGAAGAGCGCGCGCCCATCGTACGTGTGGCCGACCGCTACGCCAAGTACTTCACGCCCGCAATTCTGCTTGTCTCCAGCGGCACCTGGCTGCTTTCCGGCAATCTCAGCGCGGCGCTGGCCGTGTTGATCATCGCCTGCCCGTGTGCGCTGGTGCTGGCAACGCCCACCGCGATTGTGGCTGGCGTGGCCAATGCGGCGCGGCAGGGCATTCTCATCAAGGGCGGCGCGCGCTTCGAGGCCGCCGGCGCGGTGGATACGGTCGCGGTGGATAAGACCGGCACGCTCACGCTTGGCACGCCGGTGGTGCAGGGGGTCATACCGATGGACGGCGTGGCAGCCGAGAACCTGCTCACGTTGGCGGCGGCGGTGGAACGCTATTCCGAACATCCGCTTGGCAAGGCGCTCGTGGCGCATGCTGCTGACTTCGTCAAAGACGCCGAGCAGTCACTTGCTTTACCGGCTGCGGAAGGCTTTCGCGCCTTTCCAGGGAGAGGCGTGGCGGCGCAGGTGGCGCAACAGCACGTCCTGGTGGGTACGCGCGACTTGATCGAGACGGAAGGCGTGACGGGCGTACCGCCGCAGGAACAAGCGCCGCAGGAAGGCAGCCTGATGCTGGTGGCGGTGGACGGACGCTTCTGGGGCTGGATTCAGTTTGCCGATACCGTGCGGCCCGGGGCGTCCCAGGCCGTCGAGCACCTCCACGCGCTGGGCATTGAACGCGTGGTAATGCTGACCGGCGACCGGCAGCAAGAAGCAAAGCGCCTGGCGGATACCGTGGGCATAGACAACTGGCACGCCCGGTTGCTGCCTCAGAATAAAGTTGAGTGGATACGTAGCGCGCGGGATGAAGGCAAACGTGTGGCCATGGCCGGCGACGGCGTGAACGATGCCCCGGCTCTGGCGGCGGCCGATCTCGGCATCGTGATGGGCGGCACGGGCACGGCGGTGGCGGCGGAAACGGCCGACATCGCCCTTATGCGCGGCGACATCGGCCAACTGCCCACGGCCATTGCCATCAGCCAAATGACCCTGCGCGGCATCAAGCAGAATCTGCTCTTTGCGCTGGTCTGGAATCTCGTCGGCATTGTACTGGCGGCCACCGGCGTGCTTGGCCCAATTGCTGCTGCGCTGGCCCACAACCTCGGCTCGGTAGCGGTGGTGGTGAACGCCGCCCGCTACGTGGCCGCGCCCAGCAAGCTGCCCCCGCACGTCCACCAAGACGGGTCACCCAGCAGCCCGACGCCGTCTCCGATCCGGTCTAGGTCAAAAGCCTTACGCCACCCATCGAGAGACTCCGGTCGTGTTTGCGGTCGCGGCTAGCGCTCGTTCCCGACGGAGACCCTCGTATACGCCGTCATTCCGGCGGAAAGCTTGCGCCGTACTTTATGCGGGGCCGGAATCCAGGGGCGCATGTTTAGGTCGCCGCAGAATCGACGCTAAGCTGCTTTTCTTCTTACTTGGTTTTGGCGCTGAACGGCCAAGGGTATCGTAGAAGACTTCCTATAGAATTCTCCGGTGTGACAAAGTGTGAAGCGTATGGTGCCGAAGCGCATTCACTCCTCTGTTTCCGCAAGCTCCGCCAGCTTCTGCAGCACCTCCCGCCAGTGTGCCCGCATCTCCTCGCGTACCTCAGCGCTGGCGAGCTTCTCCTGATGGAACTGCAGCGCGGTCTTGTCGCCACTTGGGGTCAGGTACACCTGGAGGGTCGAGGGTGCGGAGAAGTCCGGCGGCTGCCAGGTCAGGCGCACGAGCTTCTGCGGGGTGAAGCTGCGGATCTCGCCGCGTGCGCCCTCGGCAGTTTCGTATGCCGCGCCTTTTTCCCAGCGTAGGTCAGGGACAGTGCCGAGCCACAGCGCGCGGCCTGCCGGCTCCACAATGAGAGCCCAGGCTTCTTCCAGCGAGAGCGGCAGCGTTTTCTGCACGCCGATCTGGAACCCGGCGTTCTCCGTCCCGCCGAGCACGCGCTTGCCGCGCGCGCGTTCGTACTCCACGGTGACCATTTGGCACCACCAGCCGCTCGCGATGTAGCCTTTATCATGGAGCATCCGCGCGACCTGCTTATGCGGCAGCGCCTCCGCCCCCTCGCTATCGAGCAGCGCGAACCACGCGTCCCAGCCCTTGCCGGTCGCCTTTCGCACCGCGGCGTCGGATATCTTGCGTTGCGTCGCGTTCATGAACTGTCCCCTTGCACAGCTGCGTAGAGTGAGGCTATGGGGTCATACTGCGGAAAAGGAAAGCGCTACACACACGGGATTATTGAGTGCTTACCGGGCTCGGACAGTGCTGCGTACGGAGAGGCGTTCCCAATCGTTACGTCATTTACTGATTGAACTCTAGCTTCAGCCGCCGTTTATGTTGTCTCAAATTGCAGGGAAGACAGACTGGGAGCAGAGGTCCGTTTCGAGAGATGAAGCATTTCCACGCCCACTACTTCATTGGCTTCGTTGTAATCGAGAATCACGCCCGGCGAAGCTTCTTCAGACTCGACGATTGGCGAGTCGTCAAGGCGTAAATAGAGAGCGTCGGCTCGCTTGTCAACGTTTAGTTTCATACTTTGCCTCTCATGCTTCGATCAAAGAATACCGTCACAATCCGCCAGGGGGCAACATTGGTGTTTACGGCTACACGCAGCACCCGATTACCGTACTCCGGGATGCGCTGGATGAGTGCGGATCGCGCCAAGGGTCTTCCCTTCATCGAGGCGGCACAGCACCGCCTCCCGCATCATCCTCTTGAAGTGCTTCCAGTCATCGGCTTCGGCGATGATGCTGTGCCCGGCAGCGAGTCATCCCGCCTTGATGCGATGCAGGGGTAGCGCCTCGGTTTCCAGCGTGGAGAGATCCAGGCGTCGGGATGCCCGGTCGATGTCGAAGCCGACCACCTCGCCGTCGGCGTCTATATCGACGTTCAGCCCCTCGATGATCTCGATGGTCTCCGCCCCCGGTCGCGCCTTGAACTCGACGTAGAGGCTGTCGGTCTCCGGATAGTAGTGAAGTTTCATGTCTGTTCCTCTTCAGTAAAACGTCGATCGAAAAACGCGTTGTGAATAGTCTCGCCGTCCTCCAGCGTTACGACGCGCAGATAGCGTGGGGCGGTTTTACCGGGCGGGGTGACCGCTCCCCAAAAGCGCACTCGACCGTCCTGCTGCTTCTCCCTGCGGAGGGGCGAAGCCAAGACCTGAGCGCACCACGCCAGTTCGATGTAGGGACGCTTGCGGCGTACCTGTTCATCGAAGTAGCGCGTTGTCTTCACGATTCTGCGTTACCTTGTACTGCATTTCAATCTCTATGTTGCCATCTTGGAGCGGCTTTACAAGCGTTTCAATGACAATAATTGGGCTGCTCACGATAGCTAGTTCCCCGTCTTGCGTTTGCCGCCACATTGGCTCCAGCAGCGTGCGGTACGGCTCTACGCGTTCCACGCTATAGATGAGAACGCTGGCATCGAGATAGACCAAGCCCGCGGCAGGAAGGGCTAGCGATCCCATGACGCCTTCTCTCGCGCCAAGTATGCCCTCACCTCTTCCGCTGTTTGGAACAGGCGGTGCTCCGGACCGCTGTTGAGGATTTCCATGATGGAGCGGCCCCGCTTACCAGACTCGTACCGCACGACCACATCCACCGTCTGCCCCGCCTTCAACTCTGGGCAGACGATCTCCACCTTGCCGCCCGGCAGCGCCGTCGCCTTTTGATGGATTACCTTTTGCACTTTGGCGCCTCCTCGCTTGCTGCGCTTCAGCATACCTCTCGCAGCCCTGAGTACACCGCGCACCCTTCACGCCCCATGGGGCACTAAGGGTCGGAATTCATGATGCAAACTTCGGTCTTTGCCATGGCTACATGCCTCTCAGTGCTTGCTACCGTAGAACGCCGCCATGATGCTTAACATTCTACCTCTGCCCCAGTTGCGCTTTCTACCTCTGCCCTAGTTGCGCTTTGAATTGGGCGGTGTCGTAGTATTCGCGCCATTCTGTGATCTTGCCGTTGTGGCAGGTGATGAAGACGCTGGCGGGGAGGCGGGCGGTGTTGCCGGTGAGGCGGTGGCGGCAGGAGAATTCCCACTCGCAGGCGGCGGTGTTGTCCTGGGCGACGAGCGTGCGCACGGTGAGGCGGATCTGGGCGAAGGCGCTGAAGAAGGACGTAAGCGACTGGCGGATGGCGGGGATGCCGCTGAGCGTCTGGCCGGAGGCGCTGGTGAGGACGGCATCCGGGGCGAAGTCGTGGAGGATGGCGTCGATGTCGGCGGCGTTCCAGGCGGCGGTCTGGTGCTCCAGGATGGCGGCGGGTGTGCGCGGGTTCGTAAGCATAGGTAGATGAGTCCTTTGGAGATACCAGGTCTTTCTTCTTTGCTTCTGCTGCGAACAAATCCTGCGGGGGACAAGCCCCCGCGCTACGGCAGCCCGCTCGCACGGTGACGTTCAAGATGGATTCCCGCGTGCGCGGGAATGACGGCTCCTCACAAGCGGCCTCGGCAGATGCGCAGAGTGGGATTTACACAAAGTACAGCAGCACCAGCACCGTGGCGCTCCAGAGGACCACGCTTCCGAGCAGCCACGGGTCGCGAAAGAGGAGTACCTCGGGGCTTTCCGCTCCGCCGGGCGCGCGGACAATACGCAGATACCGGAGCAAGCCGAATGCGACAAAGGGTACCGTGACGATGAGGATCGGATTGCCGAACGTGGCGGGCGAAAAGAGTGTATAGAGCACGTAGGCAGCTATCGTTGTCGCGGCTACGCCTGTGAGCCAGCGGTCGAGCGAGGCGGTAGTGTAGCGCCCTAGGTTGCGGCGGTGCGTGGACGCCCGGGGGCCGAGCAGCGCCAGTTCGCTGCGGCGCTTGCCCAAGATGATCAGGAGCGCCGCCAGCAGCGTGCAGAGGTAGAGCCACGGTGAAATGGGCGTGAGCACGGCCACGACGCCCGCGGCGGCCCGCAGCAGGAAGCCGGACGCAATCAGCACCACGTCCAGCAATACGACGTGCTTCAGCCACGCGCTATAGGCGAGATTCATGACTACGTAGAGTCCGAGGATAGCGCCGAGCGCAAGCTGTAGGATAAATGCGCCGACAAGCGCGCTGCCGAGCAACACTAGCGCGGCAGCCAGCGCCACACTGCGCGGCAATTCACCTGCCGCCAGCGGACGCTGCCGTTTGAGCGGATGGACACGGTCGGCGTCGAGGTCGAGGATGTCATTCACCAGATAGATGCCGCCGCTTGCCAGCACGAAGAGGCCGAACGTCAGAACGCTGGACCGCACGGCGCCAGGGTCTGTGAGTTGCTGGGAAAAGATCAGACCCGCAAAGACGAGGGAGTTCTTCACCCACTGCTGCGGACGGGTGGAGCGCAGCAGCGCGCTAGCAATGAAGAATACGGAGCCTCCGGCTGCGGAGCGCGGCGTGTAGGCTCCTGCAGACGGGTCTGAAGCCTCGGTTGCCCCGTCCGT
>VXOZ01000405.1 GCA_009839775.1 Chloroflexota bacterium
GCCGGGCGCCTTCGGCGCGACCATGCTCACGTCAACGATGGCGGGGGGAACGATTTGCTGGAAGTGAATGTTGAAGCCATGAGCGAAGAGGAGCATCTGGCCCGAACGCAAATAGGGCGCGATAGATTCCTGATAGAGGCTGGGCTGCACCGTATCCGGTGCAAGCATCATAATGAGATCGGCCTGTTGCGCCACCGCCTCGGTTGTGCCCACGCCCAGACCGTCGCTCTCCACTTTCGACCACGAACGACTGCCTTCATAGAGGCCCACCATGACATTGCAGCCGCTGTCGCGCAGATTGAGCGCGTGGGCGTGTCCCTGGCTGCCGTACCCGATGATGCCGATGGTCTTATCGTTGAGTAGATCGATGTTTGCGTCTTCGTCGTAGTAGACCTGAACCACGGTTCCCTCTCTTCGCTCTCCGACTGTGTTATTTCTATTCAAGCAATGAGCCGCCTCTCAGTCGTGAGGCGGCTCAATCCCAGCCAGTCAACGCTATGCTGCCGGCCCTTCTTCCGCTACCATCGTCGGCGTCGGCATGGCGCGTCCGCGCACCATGGCGACCTCCCCGGTGCGGCTCAGTTCCAGGATGCCATAGGGACGAATGATCTCGACGAACGAGTCGATCTTGTCTTCGTCCCCGGTGATCTCGAGTATGATGCTGCCAGGCGAGACGTCTACCACTTGCGCCCGGTAGACGTTGGCGAGTTGCAGAATCTCGGTGCGCTTCATCTCCGGCGCGGCTATCTTGGCGAGCGCCATCTCGCGCGAAACGTGGCGTTGCTCCGTGACATCCGTGACCGAGACCACTTCAATCAGCTTGTCCAACTGTTTCGTTACCTGAATCGCTTCTTTATGGTCTTCCGCTACGACAATCGTCATGCGGGAGATGCCCGGACGGTGCGAGTGGCCAACGGCCAGGCTCTCGATGTTGTACGCACGCTTGCGAAAGAGACTGGCGATGCGATTGAGGACGCCGGGATGGTCTTCCACGTCGGCAATAATGACGTGTCTCATGCGTACCTCGCTTCTTCCACTTCGTCACCTTCGATGGTCTCGGCAAGGCTTGAACCGGCGGGCACCATGGGGTAGACCTTTTCGACTTCGTCGACCACCAGGTCGAGCACCACCGGGCCGGGAATCTTCGCCGCTTCTTTCAAGACCTTGAGCACCTCTTTCTTGGATGTGGCGCGCAGGCCCGTTAGACCGTAGGCTTCGGCAAGCTTGACAAAGTCCGGGTTTTCCAGCCTTGCGCTGATGAAGCGGCTATCGTAGAAGAGCGTCTGCCACTGTCGAATCATGCCGAGATGATTGTTGTTGATGATGGCAATCTTGATGTCTACGTTGTGTTCTTTGACGACGGCAAGGTCCTGCAACGTCATTTGGAAGCCGCCATCCCCAATGATGCTCCACACCTGTTCGTTGGGGCGCGCGTACTTGACGCCAATGGCCGCGGGAAAGGCATAGCCCATGGCGCCGAGGCCGCCCGATGAGAAGAACGTGTTGCGCCGGTCGTACCAGAAGTGCTGCGCGGCCCACATTTGCGCCTGACCCACGTCCGTGACGACAACTGCTTCGCCATTCGTGATGTGGTAGATCTGACGAATGACCCACTGGGGCAGGACGATGTCGGTCTCGCGGATAGCGAGGCTGGGATGCTCTTCGCGCCACTGGCAAATCTGCTTGACCCAGGGTGAGTGGTCGAGTTGGTCAATCTCGTCGATGAGCGCGCGGATGGTGGGTTTGAGGTCCGCCACGATACCAACGTCGGTCGTAACGTTCTTGCCGATCTCCGCCGGGTCGATGTCCACGTGGATGATGCGGGCCTCTGTCGCGAAGTCTTCCAGCCGGCCCGTCACGCGGTCGTCGAAGCGCATCCCCAGAGAAATGAGCAGGTCGGCGCGGTCTACGGCCCAGTTAGCATAGAGGTTGCCGTGCATGCCGACCATGCCGAATGAGAGTTCGTGGCTCTCCGGGAAGGACGAGACACCGTGCAGCGTGGTGATGACGGGTATGTTCGCTTTCTCGGCGAACGCCAGCAATTCGTCATAGGCGTTGGAGTAGTGAATGCCATGGCCGGCCAGGATGATCGGCTTCTCCGAGCCGTGGATCACCTCCGCCGCGGCGCGCACGAGCGTAGGATCCGGCTGCATGCCCTCATCCGGGTTGTAGCCGGGGATATTGGGCGGCGGAAAGTCGTCGAACTCGACCTCTTCTAAGTAGACATCTTTCGGCACATCAACTTGCACCGGCCCTTTGCGTCCCGTGTTGGCGATATAGAAAGCCTCTTCCATCACGCGGGGCAGCTCTTCAGCGTTCATTACAAGCCAGTTGTGCTTGGTAATGGGCAGCATTACGCCGGTGGCGTCGGTTTCTTGGAAGCCGTCTGTGCCGAGCAGGTTGCGCGGCACCTGGCCGGTGAGGGCAACCACGGGCACGGAATCCATGTGTGCGCCCGCAATGCCGGTGACGAGATTGGTGACGCCGGGTCCGCTGGTGGCAATGCACACGCCTACGTCGCCGCTGGCGCGGGCATAGCCGTCGGCCGCGAACGCGGCGCCCTGCTCGTGGCGCACCAGGATGTGGTTGATCCGGTCCTGATAGTGATAGAGGGCGTCATACAAGGGCAGGCACGCGCCGCCGGGATACCCGAATACGGTGTGCACGCCGTGCGCCACCAAGCTATCCAAGATGATTTCTGCACCTGTCCGTTTCATTTTCTCCCAACCTTCTGCTGCACTTCGGATACTCTTCTACGTTGTCACTTTCAAGGTACTAAACGACGTGTCGTGGCACACGCCTCTCCTATCCCGGAGAGACGGGTACCGAACTGCAAGACGCGGGCGCCACCAAACAATAGGTGCGCCACGTCCTACAAGGGTTTGCCTCCGTTATTGCAAGCGAATTGATCCGCTTCATGATACTCGCCAAACTAACGTGTGTTAAGCGTTTGCTTCTGCTCTAGGATACCCAATTATGCTTCCGCGACGCCAAACTTCGCCAATACTTTGCGCACGATGATGTATACGCCAATAAGCAGCCATGCCAGCACGAATTCGGCGGCGAGGAGCGCCGGGCTCAGCCGCCATAGCTCCGCCAGAGCCTGTTCGGTTGCCGACCAGTTTCCTGCCAGCAGGCCGGTGATCAGCGCAATCGGAACCCCGAGGAGCAGTAGCGCGAGCACGCCTAGGGCCAGAATGATGGCAGAGAACGCAAGCGCTGCCGTCAGCAGCGTCCGCCTGCTCCACCGGTACACCGTAGAGAGTCGATCATCCTCAATTTGCATGTCTACGGTAGATTCTGGAAAGTCGCCTAGCATCGCCTCGGTTATCCAATCGCACTCGTGCTACAACTAACAAGAAACCCGTCCCTGCGATGGGGACGGGCATTCGCGCTATCTGCTGCAACTGGTACAGTCGGTCTTGTCTTGGTGCTCAGTGTGCACTCTTAGCGCCTGACTTCCTGCATCGACTGTCCGGCGACCGATTTCTCGCTGGTGCATCACTCTTCTTTGCTCGGTGCTGGGAATGCTGCCGTCCCGCTGGTAATGGTGTGTGTTTTCTCTCTAGCGCCGCCTAGGCGGCTACAAGAAATACGAACACTGGCGACCACAACGCAATCGTGTGGCCGCCGCGAAGCGCAAGGCTGTTGGCTTCTGCAGCGCGGTTCATAACAGTTACGAATTGCCTCTAAAGGGCACCGAACACAATACTAGCTTTGTACCTTATATCACGATGTCGGCAAGGTCGTCAAGAGTGCCAGTCCCGATTAGTTGACAACCATTCGCAGTTCCTGGTAGCTTTGGAGTTAAGTCAAGCAGATACTCTTGTGGCTGCCGCATGCCCCACGGTAATCGCAATAGACGGGCAGGCAGATTCGCACACTGATTTGAACGAGAGACACGGTCTGAATGTGCTTGCATATTGGAGAAGGATAACATAATGATGAGGGACATTCCCGGACGTCCCGATCTCAAGATCGTACCTACGCTGGATGGTGATGAGGAAGTCTTACAGATGAAGGCAGGCATGCTCTTTGTTTGTGAAGGCTGTTGTTGTGGTAATGGTTACTCCTTTCCCAGAATCGAAAAGGCCCACTACTTGCGCGAGTCGCGACGTCGAGGCATTTCAGAACACGTCAGCATCGTCTTTACGGCCGACGATGGCGGCGGTTGCTTGGGCCCATGCGGTCTTGGGAATAACGCGTTTATGTACCTCTTTGGTAGAGGCCTTTGGTTCCAGCACTTGAATTCCAAAGCAGATATCGACGCGCTGTTCAGTTACTTAGAAGATAGCATCCGCTTGGGCCAGCCGGCACCAATTGAGGGCAGCCTGGCCCAGCGTGTGTACACTAGGGTGCAAGGCGAGCAGATACCGGTCGCAGCGACGTAGTTCTCTTTTCTTGGCACTATTCGCCTGCCGTGCGGTTCGTAGTGTTCCATACCTGGAGAGTGTGGCAAACTATAGGCGACGCTTAGAGGGTGTGTGAAAAAAGTATCCGTTCGTCCTGAGCCTGTCGAAGGATGAACGGATACTTTCTCTTTTCGAGGAATGGTTCCTTCTTCAGGGACCCTGTTTTCTTTTCTTCGTGGTGAGCTTGCCTGTCCAAAGCTTGTCGAAGAGTCGAACCATGAACGGCGCTTGGCTGAGAACTGCTCACACCCGCTTAGCGCTTCCTGTATGCGAGCGCGGCTTTGATGAGCCGCTTGATTGGGCGCACCCGTATGTCCTGCTGCCGCCGGATGTCCACGTAGCGGGTCTGTTTGCTGTTTCCTTCCAGAAGGCTTTCGGGATCAGCCAGTAGCGCGCCATACTCGAAGAGCAACCATACGCTATTCTCTTGTGGGAAAATGCCGCAGAAGTAACCGCACTGCGGATGCCGATAGCCTATGCCGTGCCAGCCGGGATATGCTCTCTCCGTGGCGTCTGGGACGGTAGTACGGACAAGCCCTCGCAGACGCGCGGCCAGCGCCTGTATACGGGGACTGTGTCCAAGAAGAATGTGCTCAGGGGTAGTCTCAACACTTGCTGAGCTTGGCGTTGTCACGAGCCAAGCACCTAGTACCTTTTCAACTTGATTCTGCTCTGATGTTTCACCCTCACCCTAGCCCTCTCCCTCAGGGAGAGGGGACAAACTCGGAACCGAGATGTCTCCAAATCTATCTGGAAACGGTACTAGGCTGCGGCCGGGTCCGGCTGCATCATCCCAAAGATGTTACCCTCGGTATCCTTGGCGTACCCGGCCCAGCCGACGCCGGGCACCGGCATCTTGGGTAGCGCAATAACGCCCCCCTCTGCCGTGATCTTCTCCAGGGTTGCGTCAAGGTCGGTAACTTGAACGACGCACGTGTAGCAATTGACAGATGCGTTTTCCTCGGGTGGATCGCCTCGACGCCTGGCGAGGCCGCCGTTGATGCCGGGCTCCTCATCTGGACCTGTCATGATGAGCCAATAGTCCTCATCGCCGCCTTCCCACTGGTGGAACTCCCAGCCAAAGACGCCGCTATAGAACGCAATTGCGCGCTGCGGGTCGGAGGCCTGTATTTCGAAATGTACGATACGCGACATAACATTCCCTTTCATTCACCTAAGAGTCGATAAGACAATCTGCACGTGCTCTTCTCAGAGTAGCTTAATCGGCGCGCTGCTTTTAGTGGGGGACTTGATGGGGACAGTTGTGTGTCCGCTTGCGGGCATTTTAGTCATACTTTGGTTCCCGCGGTTGGGTGCTGCCCGATTATTGCGTCCTGATCCCAACTGCTAAATGTACAGACAGTCGCTAGCGCGCGGCCAAGAGCCGCGTGATCGTATTCCACGTGCGGGTCGTGATATTTGGGCCAAATTCTCTTTCGAGCAATGTCATGAGATCGATGGTACTGCGCTGTGGCGCTAGCGTGAAAACCAGTCTCATATA
>VXOZ01000344.1 GCA_009839775.1 Chloroflexota bacterium
TATACTCGGACGGTGAATGCGCGGCAGATTGAGGAGATCGGCGCCGATCAGCGTGCCCATAACGCCCGAGACATAAGCCACCGCTGTGCGTCCGGCCGGATCGGAAACCAGCAGATAGGCGAGAAGTGCCGCGACGACGGGCGGGATCAACGCCGGAATCGTAATGCCCACCCCCTCCTTTGGACGCGCGATTACAAAGCAGACGGCGCTCACGGCAATCGTGGCCAGTAGCACTTTGGCCAGCGGCGCATTTGGCAAGACATATAGAGAAAGCAGAATAGGAATCACCGCGCCACCGACATTCACGGCGAGCACTTGCTCTCGCACTCTTGGCGGGTAGTAGAAGAGCGGTATGGGGAAGGGCAGGGGCAGCCATGGTTTGCCCTCCACTCGAATTCTGCGGCGCGAGACCGGAATGTTGACGAAACCGCCCAGGAGAGACAGATAGAAGATTACGATAACCGAGGTAGGCGTAAGGCCGAGATTGGCGAAGGCCAACGAAACTGCTTGCACATGCAGGAGAACCACGAGCAGTGGCAGCAGGATGAATGAGAAGAGGAGCGGAATGAGCGGCCCGAACATGCGCATTGCTAGTCTCGGCTGAGGTTGTTCGAGTCTTCATCTCTTGCCGCTACGAGCTCGATCCATCCCACCTCGGGCGGGCAGTTGAGGCGGAGCGGCAGCACGGAAACGCCAACGCCGGCCGAGCAATAGACGCGGTGAGGTCCGATCTGCATGAGACCGGCGTTGCGGGGCAGCGGCACCCGCGTGTTCGTATGCCAGACGATGCTCTCCGCCAAGCGAACTTGGCCGCCGTGGGTGTGGCCGCAAAAGATGAGATCGAATCGTTCGTCATCCAGAGTGCTGACAATATCGGGACTGTGAGCGAGCAGCAGCCTCGCGGTGTCACGTGGCGCGCCGGCCGTGGCGCGACGAATGTCATCCAGCCAATAGAAGGGGTCGTCCACTCCTACGAGCGTGAGCGGCTGACCGCGCACGGTGACATTCGCGTGGGCGTTTGTGAGCACGCGGATGCCATGGGCTTCTAGCGTGCGCACCAGCGGCGTCGTATCGCTGAAGCGCAGGGGTTGTCCCAGCCAACCCTTCAGGCGATGGCGGCGCACATGGTCGTGGTTGCCGAGCACCGCGTAGGTTCCGTAGCGAGCGTGAATGGGCGCGAGCGCGGCGAGAACCGTCTCCAGTTCGGCGGCGGGGTCGCTTCCGCCGTGAATGAGGTCGCCGGTCAACAGCAGAAGATCGGGCTCCAAACTAGCAAGCTGCTGAAGCATGCGCACACGCCGTTTGTCTCCCGTGCGCAGGTGCAGATCGGTAACGTGGAGGATGCGGATAGCAGTATCAGGTGCACGGATGGACGACACGGGCAAGCGCAGGCGCCGCACGCGCAACCGGTACGGTTCGATGAAGACACCGTACGCGCCGACGGCCGCAGCCCCAAGGGCGGCAAATGACAGCAGTGGGCGAATCACGGGCGCGTGGGGTTCATGCCGGCGTAGCGAGCGCGGTAGCTCCGACGATGCTGTAGCGCTCGTCCAGCGTGCCCTCGAGTTGTCCCGTCTCGCGCACATGGGCCTCGACCGGGTTGTCCAAGGTCAGGTCCTCGCGGCGGCGGGGGTCTTGAAGCATGGTAAAGGCCGAGCCGCCGCGGGCGTGGAAGGCATCCATCGCCACGCGGTAGGTTGCGTCAGGTTGCAGAGGCTTGTCGTCCACGCGGATTTCCTGCACCCGTTCGCCGGTCGGTTTCGTCAGGTCAACCCGCACCTGCATGCCGGACTGGTGGAGGAAGTTGCACCCCGGCAGGGCCGAAGCGGATTCAAGCTGGCCCACCAGTTCATCGCGGCGATCCGGCGGCAGGAAGGCGTACGATTGATCCGCAACACTGTGTTCCATCGCCTGCTGCACTTGATCGCCCGTCAGCTCAAGTATTTTCGAAAGCGGGAATCCTCTGACGCAGAGCTGCAAGTCCCAGCCTGTGAGCGCATGGCCCGGGGCAAAGAGGGGCGTAATGAAGGTCGCTTTCGTCCACGCTATGTCGGCCCCGGTTGCTTTGCGCCATATGTCGGTGACGGTATTGCCCAGCCCGTTGCTCGACAGATAGCCCTTGCCGATGTTCTCGCCGGCTTCGCCGATGATGCGCAGCCTGTTGGGATCGTTGCGGCGTCCTTGCAAGCGGAGCAGGCGTTCCATCACGGGATCCTCCGGCGTCTCCGCGTCGATAGTGTGCAAGGCGGACTCAATGAGCGGGCCGCCATCCGCAGGTGTAATGTCCACCTGTCCCAGAAACATGCCGTTAAGTCCGGCCTGAACGATCTTCGTCTTGCCAACGCAGATCGGCCGCAGTGACGGGTGGTGGCAGTGGCCGCTGAGAATGAGGTCGATCTCCGGTATCTCTTCGGCGAGCAGAATATCTTGGGCCATGCCGGAGTGGGAAAGCACAATGACCATATCCACCCGGTCGCGGTAGGCATTCACCAAACTGGCGGTCTTCGCCGCCGAACGGCGGGCGGAAGAGTAGAAGTTGTTGGCGGGCGATGCCAGGTCCCAGTGGGTGTTTTCCGTGCAGATGCCGATAAAGAGGACCCGATAGCCGTCTAGCGTGAATACGCGGTACGGTCGGCACGAGGCGGGCAAGCGCGCGTTGAACCCGCTGGTGCAGAGCATTGTGCCGCAGTTTTGGGCAATCAAGAAGTCCAGATGCCAAGGATCGAAGCGGGAGAGTTCAGAATTCCCGGGTGTGACGATGTCGTAGCCGAGCGTGCGCAGCGTCCACGCGGTCACGCGGTCGTCGTCTTGGGGGCGGCGGTGGCGCCTAAGTCGAAAGAAGTCGCCAACGTCTATGAAAAGCACGTTGTCGTGCTGCGCGCGCTCCGCTTGCACGCCCTGCGCCAGGCGCGGTGTCGCGCGCACAAAACCGTGCAAATCGTTGGTATGTAGAATTCTAATGCTCACGTATGGTTCGGGAAATCATTGGATGTAGAGTTTGCATTAGGCGAAAGAGTGTGTGCTCTCTCAGTTCCTACCATACTAGACGGCAAGCATGGTTCACAATATGCAGCTTCTGCAGAGTTGCTACCCATAGCTGCGAGAGTAAATTCAGAGCCGTCTTGTACAATTGGTTAAAGGGGCAGGCGTTAGTGTTCAATCCTGAGCGAACAGAGGAGCATCACATGGCAAGCAATTTCACCGCCGCTGACGTGCCCGATCAGCGTGGCAAGACCTTCTTCATCACGGGAGCAAATACCGGCATTGGCTTTGAGGCGGCGAAAGTGCTTGCGGAACGGGGCGCCCGAGTGCTGCTGGGATGCCGTTCAGCCGCAAAGACGGAAGAAGCGCTCGTAAAGATCCGCGCTGATCACCCTGCTGCCGACCTCGGATATGTAGCGTTAGATCTCGCAGACTTGGCGTCGGTCCGGCAAGCCGCCGATGTCGTTGCCGCTGAACCGCGCTTGGACGGGCTTCTCAATAACGCCGGGGTGATGCGCACACCCTACGGACTAACCGAAGACGGCTTTGAAACGCAGTTTGGCGTTAATCACCTGGGACACTTTGCGCTCACCGGCCTCCTATTGCCTACCCTTGAAAAGACCGCTGGATCACGCATCGTCATCACCAGCAGCGTCGGTCATCGCCGGGGTGAGATTCTGTTCGATGACATCGATGCGACACGGCGCTACCATCCCATGGCGCGCTACTACATGAGCAAGCTCGCCAACCTCCTCTTCATGTATGAGCTTGATCGGAGGTTAAGGGCGCAGGGCGCGGGCACGATCGCGCTTGGCGTGCATCCGGGAGTATCAAATACCGACCTCGGACGGCACATGCCGCGGGCATTCCACGCCCTCCTCTTCCCTTTGATGTTTCTGCTCAGTGCGCCTCCGGAGGGGGCATGGTCGACGTTGCTGGGCGCGACCGCGCCCGACGCAGAGGGCGGCCAGTATTTCGGACCGGGCAACCGGATGGAGTGGCGCGGCCCGGCTAAGCAGGTGGATTCCACCGAACAGAGCAAAGACCCGGCGCTGGCGCAGCGGCTCTGGGACCTGTCGGTAGAGCTCACCGGAGTCGACCCTAGCCTTAAGCCGGTCTAGGTGTGACGGTAGACTGACTGGCAAAAACCATCTGTTGCCTCCTGGCACGTTCCACCGAACCTCGCGGCCTGACGGACTTCAGTTGCAGAAGAGTTTGATGGCGAACTTGGCGATGCTTGAGTTCCCAACTTTCGGTTCAATTTCGTTATAAGGGTAGTTTGATACCGCCCCAATGGAGTATACTCATGAAACAGAATATTCGCTTTCCATATTGCTAGTTCTTCCTTCAAGAGGAGCGAAATGAAATGCCGCGCAAAGCGAAAGTAGCCACGGCGTGCGTCGGCCACATGAGTGGTCGGCCCACGATTGCCGCAAATCACGAATTGGCGGTTGAGTTACTCGATCAGATGGGCGGCCTGGACGCCGATCTTGCTTGCTTGCCAGAAGAGTTTACCCTCCTGGGCCTGCCGCAGGAGGAGCGTGAGAAAGTATGGGAACCCATTCCCGGTCCAACCGCAGACCTTTACGCCGCAAAAGCCCGTGAGCATGGCATGTACGTGATTGCGGGCATGTGCGAGGTGCGCGGCGGCACGCGCCTAAACACCAGCGTCCTCTTCGACCGCCAGGGGGATATAGTCGGGCAGTATGACAAGATTCACCCTACGTTGGGCGAACTTGAAGCGGGTACCGTGCCCGGCGTCTACACCGACATACCGGTCTTCGAAACGGACTTTGGCAAAGTCGGCACGCTCATCTGTTTCGACGTTGATTATCCCGAGGAGTGGGCGCGCATCGGGGAGGCGGGTGCCGAGCTTGTGGTCTTTCCCAGCATGTGTGACGGCGGTTTGCGGCTGCGGGCGTATGCCTGGCTGCACAGCTATATCGTGGTTTCGTCGGTCAGCGGCGGACGCTCCCGCGTCATCAACAAACTGGGTGACGAGGTTGCCGCCAGCGGTTTGGGAGTGCATGTCGCCCATGCCACGGTAGATCTCGAGGCCGAGGTATTCCATTACGATCTGCAATTCCAGCAGATTCGCCAAATGCAGACGGACTTTGGGAAGAGAGTGACAGTCATAGGAACGCGAGACGACGGGGTGTTCATGTTGGAGTCGAACGATGATGCTTGGCCCGTCGCTCGCATCAAGCGCGTGTACGGTTTGGAGAACTGGGTGGAATACCATGATCGCTCGTCCCGGGAAGCGGAACGGGTGCTCGCGCAACAGTCCCTCGTGACAGGTTGACCCTCGGAATCGAGTCGTGCCGATACCGCAAGTTTGAGATTTGTGGTGGAAAGGAGGCATAGGAGGCATTAGTGGATGCCCGCTCGTCAAGCTGTGCGTAGCAATGAGGCTAAATGCCGGCTGCGGCCGTCCAAGAGTGAGGGCGATACCTTAGTTGCAAGGGGATAGCGTAGTCGATATAATAGACTGCAAAGTAAGCACGAAGTGGTGCTTTAAAAGAGGAGACAGAGATGAGTAAGCTGTTTAAGTTCTTGGTCGTCTTGGGCGTAATGCTCGCGCTCCTATTCAGCGCGGCGTGCGCCACGGAAGAGGCGGCAACGGAGGAGATGGCGGAGACGGAGGATGCCCAGACCGAAGAGATGGAAGCGCCGGCAATGGCTTCCCGTCTCCAGACAGTTCAGGAACGGGGATACCTCATTTGCGCCAGCCGCAATGACGTGCCCGGCTATGGATTTACTGACGAGGCCGGCAACAATGTGGGCTTCGACATCGATCTCTGCCGTGCCGTGGCTGCGGCCGTGCTGGGTGACCCGGATGCGTTCGAAATCCGGTTGATTACGGCCGCCGAGCGTGGCCCCACCATCCAGTCAGGTGAAGTAGACTTGCTGGTGCGCAC
>VXOZ01000012.1 GCA_009839775.1 Chloroflexota bacterium
CGCCAGCGCTCCTTCATCTAAGCCGATCTTCTGCAGAATGCTCTGCACGGCGGCGACGTGAAACGGTTCGCCAAAGTGGGACGCGCACATGACCGCAAGCTCGCGATCGGTAAGTCCGAAGTGCTCTGCGGCGCCGCTCTCCACCATTGCGAGCGCTTGGATCGGCTTCGCGGACGAGCGCAGAAACGTCACTCGCTCCGGCTCGCCGGCAGCGTACAGGATGTTTCCCGTCGCGTCCACGACCGCGGCGTGAGCGCGATGCGCGCTTTCCACAAGAGTCCCGCGGGTCACTTCAATCTGCAATGGTTCAAGCATGAATCGCTCCTAAGCCCTATTCAGCACGTGCCAGCGTACCATAGAATGGCGGTAGCGTGGCCGCGGGCACATACGGCTGTAAGTGGCGTGGCAACGATGCCGGACGGTATCCTGTGAGACTTTTGGATAGTGAAGAAGGGAAGGTTGCAACCATGGGACGTCTCAACATCGCATTGATCGGCGCGGGACGGCGGGGCGGAGGCACTCACGCGCCGGTCATTGGCGCCCTGGACGATGTGTTCAACTTTGTGGCGGTATGCGACGCCAAAGAGGAACGGGCGCAAGAGGTGGCGGCCCGCTATGGCTGTAAGGCGTACACGTCCGCGCGCGACCTCGTCAAGAACGAAACGCTCGATATTGCCGACATCGTTGTGCCCGGCGACGCGCATCACGCCCTGAGCTGTTTCTTCTCGTCTCACGGCGTCCACCAGATCGTCGAGACGCCCATCGCCGTCACCCTGCCCTTGGTCGATCTCATGATTGAGACCGCGCGGCAGAACGGCGTCAAGCTTGAGGTGGCGGAGAACTATCACCGTCAACCGCTCTTGCGCCTGCGGCAAGCTGTCATCGACTCTGGTGCTATCGGTGAGGTCAGCCGCATCTATCGCATCTTCGAAGAGGGCGGTTTCCACGGCATGAGCATTCTGCGCCTCTGGGCGGGGGCCGAGCCCACGGGCATCATGGGCATATCGCATACCAGCCCGGTCGTTCCCATTGTCGACTTCAGGCTACGGCACCATGCAGACGAACGGCTCTCGATTGGCATCATTGAATTTGCCAACGGCGTGGCAGCGCTGTCCGCCTATTCCAATGTCATCCATGCGCGGGCACTAGGTCGCGGCGCGTTTCGCTTCTCGCAGATTGACGGTACGCGCGGCGCAATTGTGGGCGATGAAGTCCACGCTGTTGCCGCTGACGCCCTGCAGTCTGGCGCCCAGAGCACGCCGGTTCTGCCACAGCGGGTGACGAGCGAGAGAAACGGGATAGAGATTCTCAAGCGTCTTGAAGTGCCCCTATCCGATCGGATCGTAACCTGGGAAAACCCCTTTAGCCGCTATCCTCTGACCGAGGATCAAGTGCAAGTGGCCGACGAATTGCTCAGCATTGCTACGGCAGTGCGCGAGAATGCCGAGCCGGCCTACGGCGCGCCGGCCGCGCGGCTCGATCAGGAGATGGACATCGCGATGCTAGAATCCGGAGAGAAGGACCGCACGACTATCTCCCTGCCTCTGCAGCAGCCTACCCAACACGAAGAGCGCATTCATGAGAGTTTCATGGAAAAATATGGTTGCGGGCCCACGGACGTAGACCGGCTTGTGGACACGTTCTTCTATCGTAACTGAGCCGGAATCCAGTCTCTTGGATGACAAGCGACAAATAAGACCATTGCCGGTACGTGAACCTAAAAACGCGAAAGGATTGCAAAATGAAACAACCGGTAGTTATTTCGTGGGACGAAGCGCGCAAGCGCGTTCACGAACGGGGCTTCTCATTGCCGTTCGTGGGCGAGCAGACCGGCGCCGAAGTGCTGCAACTCCATCTCTCCTCGATCAATCCGGGTGAGGCGGCCCACGAACCCCACGTGCATGAGGGCGAAGAGATCATGTTTCTCATCACCGGCAGCGGCATGGCGACGCTTGGTGAGGAAGAGCAGCCCATGGAGGCAATGGCCGCGCTCTTTGCGCCGGAAGGCACACGCCACGGCCTGCGCAACAACGGCGAGTCGCCGATAACGTACTTGGTGATCCGCACAAGCGAGTAAGTTGCTCGCATATCTCGCTGCGATTTCCCACCGCAGCCGGAGGTGTTTTTGCTGCGCGTGAGCTGTAAGTGTCAGGTAATTCGTTGACGGATTTGGCAGAAAGAGCGGTGGGCCTGGAGTCTCACATTCCGTTGGACATGTCATTCCGAGCGCAGCGAGGAATCTCGTGTGGTGAGGTCACGAAACTACATGCGGCATGACCCTAGATTCCTCATTGCGCTACGCTCCATTCGGAATGACATAAGTCACTCTCATGGGTCGTGTGCCGCCAGTAAGCCTGACTAACTGCCCAGTTTTACGCAACCCGTGTCGAATCGAGCCGCCTGTCCATAGTGGTCGAGTCCGAAACGACGCGCAGTGGGATTTGGGGGTGTTCTCAGGGTCGGCTCTGAGACCGAAAGACCGCCCGAAACGCTTTGACCGTAGATTCAGCGGAGTGCTATAGTAAAATCAGATAAAGGTAAGAAGGATACTACTGGATGCCGAAGAGAACCTATCAACCGAAAGTGCGGCGCCGGTTGCGCAGGCACGGTTTTCGTGCGCGCATGTCCACGCGAGCGGGACGGCGGATCATAAAGCACCGGCGGGACAAGCAGCGTACGCGGCTGACCGTCTGAGCCGGCTCGACCTTCTTCATCCTTTCCGTTCAGAGCGCGCGTTCCTGGCGCGCCCCTGCGTGGGAGTACGTGAGCGAGAGCCGCTGAAGTGCCTGGTCACTGTGCCGGCTCTGCATGAGGATCGAACCAACGGAGAAGATCAAGAAACAACGTGATTTTGCTGCCGTCCTGGCACACGGCAAAGCATGGTCGGCGCACTCCATTAGAGTAGTCGCTAAACCAAACCGCCTCACGTTCAGCCGGTGTGGTTTCATTACATCGAAACGGCTTGGCAATGCCGTAACCCGCAACCGTGTCCGCCGGCGGCTGCGTGAATCTGTGCGGCTGTACTACCCACACGTACAACCGGGCATGGACCTGGTGTTCATTGCCCGGCGGAGTGCGGTCAAGGCCTCCTTTTGGCAGTTGCACCGCCACGTGCAGACGGTGCTGAGGCGTGCCCGCTTGCTGCCTCCAGAATACGAAGCGAAGCAACCGTAGGATGTACCGACACAGTCCCTTACGGAGAGAGGTCAACGCGTGTCCTTCAGCAGCACAGTAGCGCTCCGGCTCATTCAAGCGTACCGGCTGGCGATTTCGCCGCTGCTGCCGCCGAGTTGCCGCTATGCGCCAACGTGCTCGGAGTATTGTTACGACGCCATTGCCCAGTATGGACTGCTCCGAGGCGGCTGGCTCGGCATGAAGCGCATCGCGCGCTGCCACCCGTTCCATCCCGGCGGCGTCGATCCGGTACCCGAGATCGCTTGTGAGGACACAGCGACAGGCAGCCGCCCACGGCGGACGTAAGCGGAGACGGGACGCGGCAAGGCCATAACATTGCGCTCTTGGCTGTGATGAATCATCCGAGAACAGAGAGCGCCGGCCCGCCGTAAAGACAAGACCGAGAGACTCGGCAGATTTTAAGGAAGAGAAGCGGTTTCAGTGGAATTCTTCAGCACGCTCTGGAACGACATCCTCGTCGGCGGTTTGCAGAGCGGCTTGCTCGGACTCTACGATCTGACCGATCGCATGAACGTGCCGAGCTTCGGCATTGCCATCATAATCTTTACGATAATCGTTCGCCTCATCCTGTTTCCGCTTAGCGTCACGAGTCTCCGCTCTTCGCGCCGGATGCAGTTGCTCTCGCCGCGCCTGAAGGAGTTGCAGCGGCAGCACAAGGGCGACCGCCAAGCCATGGGTCAGGCGCAGATGGAGCTCTATAGGCAGCACGGCGTCAATCCGCTCATGGGCTGCCTGCCCCAACTGGCGCAATTGCCGGTTCTCTTTGCCCTTTACTGGGCCATCATTGGCGTGACCAACGACGAGGCCACGAAAGCCGGCTTGGAGATGGCGTTCCTGTGGATCGCCGACTTGGCCGTGCCCGACGTCTGGCTGCCGCCCGGTGTGGACTTGCCGTTCAAGCTGCCCGGCGCGCTGGCGCTCACCGCCGGCGCCACGCAGTGGGTCGTGCAACGTATGATGATGAATCGCATGACCAACGACCCGCAGCAGCAGATGATCCAGAACGTCATGCAGTTCATGCCCATCATGATCGTCTTCTTCGCCATGCAGTTTCCCGCGGGACTTGCCTTATACTGGGTGGTATCGAATATCTTCAGCATCGGGCAGCAATGGGTGATCATGCGGGATAAGAGTTTGGAAAGACCGCCAACTGCCCCGGCCGCCGCACCCGCAACCACCAAGGACGAGAGTGGTGAAGAGACACAAGCGCCACCTGCTGCCCCAGCCGACACCGGGAACAAAACAAGAGAAACGCCCCAACCACCCCCGCAACCATCAGCGGAAGAGGCGCAGGAACGCCCCAGTGGGCTCTTGGGTGGGTTATCATTTGGGGGGATGAAGCGAACGGCCATACCCGAGCTAACCGAGACGACTCTACAGGAACTCGGCCTGGATAACGCTGACGACCAGGGCAACGGCGTGTCAAAACAAGCGCCCAAAACTGGCAAATCGAGGTCGCGCAAGAGGGAGAAGAAAAAAGGTGGCGGAAAGCGTTGAAGCAACCGGCAAGACCGTGGAAGATGCGATACAGAACGCCCTTGAGGAACTCGGCGCCTCGCGCGAAGCCGTGACGGTCCGGGTTCTCAGCGCGGGCACTGGGGGCCTTTTTGGCATTGGCGGAGGGGAAACCCGCGTTCTCGTGGAACTGAAACCGGAAGGCGCTCCTAAAGAGACTGACGAGGACGAAATCCCTGAGGAACCCACCGCTCCTGAACCGGCGCCGGCCGCCTCCGAACTGCCGCTGGCCCAGGAACAGCTTGACGACGCGACAGAGTTGCTCCGCGAGTTCTTTCACCACCTTGGCAGCGAGGTCACCGTTGAGGTAACCGGCACGGACCCGCTCCGGCTCAACGTCTCCGGCGAGGGTACCGACGCGTTCGTCGGCAAGCGTGGCACCACGCTACGCTCGATTCAGTTCCTCTATAACCTTATGCTGACGAAGCAGCTTGGCGAGCACGATCTCGTGGTGGTGGACATTGGCGGCTATCGCCAGCGCCGCGAGGAGTTGCTCACCGGCATGGCCCGCCGCTTGGCAGACCTCGTCCGTGAAAACGGCAAGGCGATCACCCTGGAAGCCATGCCGCCCCATGAACGGCGTATAATCCACCTCACCCTCGCTGAGGACGACGACGTAGCCACCCACTCCACCGGCACGGGCGACGAGCGACGCGTCGTCATCGAACTCCAGACGTCAGACGCCGAGGCGCAGGAGTAGGCGCTCGGTCCTCTCCGCAAACATAACGAGATCTTTGCCTAGCCTCGGCCAGAGCGCTAAGAATGCTCCTTCTCCTTGCGGAGAGGGTTGGGGTGAGGGGAATTCCTCGCCGTTCCAGCCTATTAGCTTACCCGCGTCTGTCATTGGCATGCCTCACGTGCCGTCACTCCGAACGGCTGAGGCGGATGCTTGCATCGCCGGCCGCGAAGCGTTGCAGACGCCCGTCGGTTGTGCGTAAACAGAGGAGGCCGTCCCGATCGAGGTCTTCCGCGACGCCGCTGTAGACTTCTCCGCCAAGGGAGACATCCACCACCTTTCCAAGCAAGGACGATCCCGCGCGCCAGGCATGCCACACCGCGTCCGGCGTCTCCAGCCAGCGGCTGTACCAGCGCTCGAATGACCGCAGGCTGGCGATCAAGAGTTCTTCGCGGCAGACCGGCTGCCGCAATGCGACTGCGAGC
>VXOZ01000382.1 GCA_009839775.1 Chloroflexota bacterium
AAACTTCCTCGATGAGTTCGCGGGTGGATGACGGCGGCGCGCTGCTCGCCAAGAGTGTTTCGCTGCCGTCCCTCGTAAATCGCTGCGCCCCGGCAGGAGAGGATATCGACTTGGCGAAGATCGACATCGAGGGTTCGGAGGAAGCCTTTCTCTGCAGCCATCCCGAGGCGCTGCGGCGCATCCGGACACTGATTGTCGAGCTTCACCCGGACCTGTGTGACGCCGAACGGGTGAAAGCGGTTCTTGAAGACGCCTATATCTCCGTGATTGAGATAGCCGGCAGGACTTCGGCCAAGCCTCTGCTGTACTGCCGCCGGTTCGTCTGACCCGGCCGGGCCGGTCGCAGTTATCTCTTGCCGGGAGGCCGGCGTACTCCTAAAGATGCTCCACACGTGCACACGGGAACAATGTTTCGAAAAGCCCTCAGCTATAAACCGCGCTTAAAGCGTCTAATTCTACTTGCCTTAAACGGCATACTAGGGCCCCGCGGCTACACTATTGTGCATCAGACCAGATTGGTCGACTTTTATCTACATTCATACGGCAGCTACGATGAATATAGGGACCTGCAAGTATTTCACAATAAGAGGAAATTGGATTCCATTTGGTCTGATAAGACCACCCTGAGTGTGATCTGCAATGAATTGCAACGGTTATTTCCGGACCGGCCTCTCAACGGATTGTGCCATGGCACCAGGAATGGCTTTGAGCAACGTTTTTTTTCCGAACAGGCTGGATATCACGTCATTGGAACCGAGATCTCCGATACCGCCGGCCGCTTTGAAAATACCGTTCAATGGGATTTTCACGACGTCAATCCGGACTGGGTTTCCAGGTTCGATTTTGTGTATTCGAATTCTCTCGATCAGGCCTGGAGTCCGCGCACTGCTCTGACAACATGGCTAAATCAGCTTACTCGTGAAGGTGTTCTCGTCATCGAGCACACGGAGGCACATGGCCCCGAAGGGGCGTCGGAGATGGATCCGTTCGGGGTTCGGCCAACCGTTATGCCCTACGTCCTCAGCGACTGGTTTGGATGGGATATCTCGGTGAAATTTCTACGGTCCAGGAAGGACAACAATGGACTGGATGTCTGGATATTCGTCATTAGAAGGAATGTTCCGACGATAGAATGACCCATTGTAAGCTTGCTCCAACGGTTGTTCGGCGCCTGGAGTCCAGACCGGCCAACGACAACATCAGCCAAACTCAAATCCTGCAGGCTGCCGCTTGAACTCAGTTGTCGCCATGCGAGATACATACCCTCTGCAGAGGGGGCATGACGTGATTGCGGACCGTTGAAACGGACACAAAACAAAGGGAATCCTCTCTTGAATATTCTGATACTGGGTGGCGACGGCTTTTGCGGCTGGCCGACGTCTCTCCGCTTGGCGCGCGCGGGTCATATTGTCACGATCGCGGACAATCTGGCGCGGCGGGCGGTGGACCTGAAACTGTCTTCGGCCTCGCTGACCGATATCGCGCCCGTCGCGACGCGGCTCGCAACCGCCCGCGACCATGTGGGCGAGATCGATTTCCGGCTTCTGGATGTGGCCCAGGATCCAGGCGGGCTGCGGGCGCTGATCGCCGAATGTCGGCCCGACGCCATCGTGCAGTTCGCCGAACAGCGCGCCGCGCCGTATTCGATGTTGGGCGATGCAGAGCGGCGCTATACCATCGATAACAACGTGACCGGTACGCACAACGTGCTGTCGGCCATCGTCGATGTCGATCCGGAGATTCACTTGGTGCATCTGGGCACCATGGGGGTTTATGGTTACTCCAGGGAATTCGGTGCGATCCCCGAGGGATACCTGAAAGTCGAGATCGCGCAGACCGGCAACGAGGCCGAAATCCTCTACCCGGCCAATCCGGGCAGCGTCTATCACATGACCAAGTGTCTCGATCAGTTGTTGTTCCAGTTCTACGTAAAGAACTGGGGGCTGAAGGTCACCGACCTGCACCAGGGTGTCGTCTGGGGGATCGAGACCGAAGAAACGCGGCTGGACCCGCGACTTGTCAACCGCTTCGACTATGACGGCATCTACGGCACCGTGATCAACCGTTTCATCAGCCAGACAGCGAACGGCCACCCGTTGACGGTCTATGGCACCGGCGGGCAGAGCCGGGCCTTCATCCACATCCAGGATACCGCCCGCTGCGTGCAGCTCGCGCTCGAGGCGCCGCCCGAAGGACGGAAAGTGCGCATTTTCAACCAGGTGGCCGAGGTCCAATCGGTCAGGGGGCTAGCCGAAATCCTGCGCGACACTTACGGGGCGGACATCGCCTTTGTCGACAATCCACGCAAGGAGTTGCCCGAGAACGATCTCGAGGTGGACAATACCGGTCTGCGCTCACTGGGCTTCGAGCCCATCACGCTGACCGCGGGATTGGTCGAGGACGTGCGCCTAATCGCCGAGCGAACAGCCGCGAAATTCGACACCGATAACGTGCTGAATTCCCCGACATGGTAGCGACCGGAAGCGTCGATGCCGATCGGGCGGCGCCCTTGATCCTGATCGGTGGGCTGGGCTTCGTGGCACGCAACATTATCCAGGTTGCGCAATCCGGGGCCGAACACCCGCCGCACCGGTTCTCGATCACGGCGGTGGACGATCTGTCGAACGCGGCACCGGGTTACGGAGCTCTGACCGACGTTGCTGTCGTCCCAGCTGATTACGGTGCGCCCGAGTCGCATGAGGCACTGAACGCGATTTCGGGGCCGCGCACGTTCGTCTTTCTGGCGGGCGAGACGCGTGTGGCCGAAAGCAAGGACAGGCCGCTGGACTTTATTGAGGCCAACATCGCCCATCCCGCGCGTTTCGTGATGAAGACTGTGCGGCCCGGCGACCGTTTCGTGCTGACCTCGACCGCGGGAGCTCTGTTCGACGGGTCGATCCGTATCCGCGCCGATTCGGCCTACTGCCCCCGGAACTTCTACGGTGCGTCAAAGGCCGCCGAGGAGATGCTCCTGGAGAAGCTCGTTAAACTGCGCGGCGGGACGTTCTCGATCGTGCGGATGACCAATGTGTACGGCCGGTTCTCGGAACGCAAGCTCAGCGCCATCCATGCTTTCGTGCGGGCTGCCGTCGAAGGCCGCGAGATCACCATCAGCGGCGACGGCAACCAGACGCGCGACTTCATTTATGCCGGTGATGCCGGTCGTGGAATCCTCACCCTGGTGCACCGGAACCTATCAGAGGGGGACGCCCCCAAGGTTTCGCTTCTGGGCAGTGGGGTGAGCATATCGATCAACGATGTCGTCGCCGCAATCGAGACCGTGACGGGACGGCCCCTGGCCCGCCGCTATGTCGAGAATGCCGCCTTGCTGAAAACCGAGCCGCGGGACGTGATGGTTGACGAAAGCGATGTGGGGGTGCTGTTGGCCGACGGGATCACACCGCTGACCGAGGGGCTGACGGCGACCTGTGCCTACTACGGGGCTCATGGCGACAGCAAAGGGTAAGGGTATGAGACTCGCATGGCGGCAACTGAGTTCAGGCAGCAATCTGCACGATTCGAGTTTGGCTGATGTTGTCGTTGGCCAGTCTGGATTGAGCGCCCATGAGCGCAACTCATGCCCGCTCGAAGAGGCCCAATTTAATCAGGGCCCGGAACGTGAGAACGGCTTGCCTGCCGGCGATCCGCCAGCGCATTCCCGAGTGCTTCAGGCGCTGCGTGACAAGGGTCTTGCAGGCCGCAAGGGCTCGGGCTCGCAGTGCGGTCAGCGGATTAGCGGCCGCCTTCGGTGCGGGAATTCTAACTCTTTAATTTCTCGGGTGGTTGGCTCTCTACTCGGTGGAGACCAATGAAGATCGCATTCTACTTGGAAAACCACGCGATACCGGACGTCGATCTGTCGCGGCCTTCCCTCGGAAATCCTGGGTGCGGTGGGGCGCAGTACATGCTTGCGGCCATTCCCTCGTATCTGGCCGCGGCAGAAGAGAAGACCAGCTGTCTGCCAATGATCCTCGCAAATCACGTCCACCGTCTCCCCGGTAACGTCACGAGCCTTCGGGTGTCCGATGTTGTAGAGGCCGCGAGCAAAGCCAAAGCGGAGGGTTGCGACATTTTCGTCTACCGCCCGCGGCGGCATCTCGAAGCGGAGTTGTTGGCGCTCATCGATCGCCTGGAGCTTCCGACGATCGCCCGTTTTTCGATAACTCCAACCGGCCCGTATCTGCGGGCATTGGCCAGTTCGACCCATGTCAAGGCCGTCGTCTGCGTAGGGCGCGAGCAGCACGATCTTGCCTGGGACACCCCGGTGTGGTCGAAATTGACCCACATCACAAACGGTTTCGACGTAGACGGATTTCGGCTCGCAAATCCCCCGGCCAAGGAGCCTGGACTCGTCGTTTATCTTGGAGCGCTCGTTCCACAGAAAGGCTTTCATCTTTTGGCCAAGGCATGGCCGCGGGTCCTGCGGCGGCATCCCGAAGCGCGTCTGGCCGTGATCGGTAGCGGCGCGCTCTACGGTGCGGCGGACCTCGGGCCCTGGGGCGTCGCCGCGTCGGACTACGAGGCGCGGTTCGCCCCACATCTTGCCGGACCGGACGGGAAACCACATCCATCCGTTTCGTTCCTGGGAAAACTCGGCCTGGAGAAGAAGGAGTGGCTTCATCGGGCAAGCGTCGGCGTCCCCAATCCGAGTGGACAGACCGAGAATTGCCCGGGCAGCGCGGTTGAACTGCAAGCCTGCGGCACCGCCGTTGTTTCGGTGGCACGCTTTGGTTTGCTCGATACCGTGTGTGACCGCGAGACAGGACTGTTGGGCCGTGGAGAGAAGGACTTGGTAAACAATATCTGCGCTTTGCTTGACGACCCGGCAAGGGCGGAGACACTGGGGCGAAACGGCGTCCGCTTCGTTCGAGAAGCTTTCGATGTCGGCGCCAAAAACGCCGACTGGCACGACCTGTTCGACCGCATGGCGCGCGGCGCCCGGCCGAAGCCCTATTTCCTGAAGCCGAACCTGCATCGCCACGCCAAGGTCCTGATCCTCGTCAACCGTCTCTTTCAGATGACTCTCGGGCGCCTCGTTGACTGGCCTTCGGTGGACGGGATGAAATCTCGCATCGCCACCCTTCCAGGGGTCAAAGGCATGATCGCACTGAGATCGAGGTGAGCGGTGACCCCCGTCTATTCCATCTGCATGTGCAACTACAATATGGCGCACACCCTTGAACAGGCGGTCACCAGCGTCGCCGCTCAACTCGACGACAGGTTCGAGATCGTGCTTATCGACGACGGTTCGTCGGACGACAGCGTCTCAATTATGCGCGAACTTTCGGCACACTATTCAATCATTCGGGTCATCTCTCTTAAGCGCAATCGGTCGCGGAAGCTCGGCGCGACTCGGAATTTCGGAATTCGCGAAGCGCGGGGACAATATTGCCTATTACATCTTGATTGCGATGACACTTGGGAACCCCACATTGTTAGCTGGATTAACGTGTTTCATCAGATCGAGGCCGCTGTGGGCACAGACATTCTCCTCGCCGGCCAACAAATCCATATCGCCAAGCGCGACCTTCTATTGGAGCACGGACCATATCCGAATGTCTTTCGGGATGAAGATCGCATCATGTATAGGCGATTCGCGGCACTCGGCATTCTCTGGTTTCTGGAGCACAAGGTTTTTCGCACGCGACTACCACACCGGAAGACTAAGAATTTCCGCCGCACAATCGTTCACACAATTGACCATATAACGAATGATTTCCGTCTTGGCGAGCGCTTGAGTAACTACATTTGGCTAGAAGTAAGGCATGCAAGAACTCGAACACTGAAATTGACCTTCTTCCGCC
>VXOZ01000272.1 GCA_009839775.1 Chloroflexota bacterium
GCCTAGAAGCATACAAGCGGCTTCTGCCTGCGGAGTCCATCGCTATCCTCAAGCCCGATGGTGCTGAGGAAGGCCGGAACACCTTTCTGGGTGTGCCGGTAGCCCACGAGTGGCCGGATGCGAGCGGCGGTATCGCGGACATTGCCGGTGATTGTGCGGCACGGGCAGTTACCGCGCGCCGCGCCTTGGAAAGTGGTTGTCGCGCGCTCATCCATCCGCCCTTCGGGGATTCCTACGCGAACGCGGAGGCGATTCTGGCGGCAGCCGGCGGCGCCATGCGTGTGGCATTGCCTGTCCATTACACTCACAAGTACGAATCCGCCGCGCAGTCCGCGCGTGCGGGAATCGGCGACACTATCACCGTGCGCAATATCCGCGTCTTCCCTCCCGCCCAGGCGTGGCAGCAGAGCCTGTTTCAGCTTGTGGAGTCCCTTGTCTTGCTGGGAGGCCCACTGCAGCGTATCTATGCACGAGCCGCGGCCCTGAAGTCGTCCGACACGGACACGATCTTCTGCAATGGACGTTACGTGAATAGCGCTATCTTCTACGGCGAAATGAGCGCTGCCTATCCCAGCAACTACAGTAAGGAAGTCATCGAGGTAACCGGACGCGAGGGTATGGTGGAGTACGATTCCAACGCCCGCAGTTTCTGGATGGCATCCGAAAGCGGCATCACGCTTACGGAAGCGTACCACCGCACGCCGTACGAGAAGATGGCAGACGCTTACCTGCGGTCATGGGAAGCGGAAGCAGAGTCGGCTCTCGGGCTCCCGGACCCTCTGCCTGCGCTCCGCGCCTATTGGGCGGCCATGGAGAGTATCGAACGCAACGAGGTAGTGGCGATATGAGCGCGACCCGCACAATGAACATTGGCGCCATTTCGTTCGACCACGGCCACCAAAACGGCTACGTTTCGGCACTGCTGGAGTTGCCGTCCGCCCAGCTTGTCGCCGCGGCGGACCCAATTCCCGAGCAACTCGACCGCATGCACGCGATGCTCGCCGCGCATCCGGAAGCCCCGGCAGTGAAAGTGTTCTCCGATTACCACGAATTGTTGGAGCTTGACGAGGTCGAGGCGGTATCAATCTGCTCCGCAAACGCCGATCATGCAGAGATGACCATCGCTGCCGCGCACGCCGGTAAGCACGTGCTCTGCGAAAAGCCGCTCTCCATCACGCTGGAAGAAGCGGATGCCATGATCGCCGCCTGCCGCGAGGCCGGCGTATACTTAGGTACGGCGTATCCCTGCCGGTTCGCTCCCGTCGCTTGGCAGGCGAAGCAGCGCGTGGACAATGGTGAAATTGGCGACATACTCGCCATGCACGGCACAAATCATCTACGGCCCTTTACGGAAGGCTGGTTCATCGATCCGCAGCGCTCCGGCGGCGGCACGATCCGCGATCACATTGTGCACGTCACCGACTTGATGCGCTGGTTTACGGGCAAAGAAGTGGTGGAGGTCTACGCCGAGGGCGACACGCTCAAGCGGCCGCACATTGCCGTGGACGACGTGGCGATCCTCGTCGAGGAATTTGAGGGCGGCATCATTGCCTCCACCGACCCCTCGTGGAACCGGCCGGAGAACTGGTCGAAGTGGGGCAACGTCTACCTGCGGCTGCTCGGTACCCGGGGCGTGATCGAGTTTGAAATCACGGGACAAGCCCTCGTGCGCACCGAATCGAAGAGCGGCGCCATCTCCTCGATTGATACATCAGAGTCAATGAATTACTATTTGCTTAAGGATTTTTGCGAGGCAATTATCGCGGGACGCTCTCCGTTGGTCACAGGGGAAGACGGTCGCGCCGGGGTGGAAGCTATCCTGGCGGCATATCAGTCCATAGAAGAAGGAAGACCGATCCGCCTCCGCGACGGTTTGGAGTGAAGACTGTCGCACGCGAGAGCGCGTGAACTTGAGTGCCAATGAGTGGAGGAAAGTAATGCGAAGACGAGCCTTCTTGGTAGTGGCTGGCGGTACGCTTCTCAGCGCGTGCCAGCTCGGCATCGGAGAAAAACCCCCTGAAGAAGCGCAGTTCATCCCCCTGCGCATCCTCACGTACTCTGAGATCGTGCACCGTGGGAGCGAGGCTATCCTCCACGCTGCCTCGAAGGAAGGGGCCGAAGTTACGCCCGCGCTCATGCGGGGCGAAGAGACGATTGCAATTGAGGAGTTCACGGCCCAGACGGCGGGGACGGACGGTTTTGTGCGCTGGACGTGGACGGTCCCCGAAACACTAGAGCCTGGCACGTACACTGTCATGGTTACGGCAGTGGCCGAAGAGGGCCAGATCTCGTGGACTGAGGAATTCGAGGTCAGGTAGCGTCGCCTAGGAGAATGGCCATGCCAGGTGACCGCCTTGGCGCCGCCGTTGTCGGCGTGGGCCTGATTGGCGAGCAGCATGCCGATGTTTACGCGGCGTACGACCGCGCCAACCTCGAATTCGTCTTTGACGCTAACCCTGAGCGCGCGCAAACGGTGGCAGACCGCCTGGGATGCCAGACCGCGCCAGACCTTGATGCCATTGCAGCCTCCGACGTTGCCCTTGTCAGCGTGGCTACGCCCGATTTCGCCCATCGCGACGCGGTCGTCACCATGCTGGAGGCCGGCAAGCACGTCCTCGTCGAAAAACCGCTGGCCACTACCGTTGCCGACGCGGTAGCCATGGTGCAAGCCGCCGAACGCAACAACCGCCTCTTCAGCGTGAGCCTGGGCAATCGCTGGGTCAACGACATACAGGAACTCCGCGACTGCGTGCAAAGCGGCGAAATCGGCGAGCCGGTCTTTGGCTTCTCGCGCCTCTCCGACACGGTGTGGGTGCCCACGCAGATGCTCTCATGGGGCAGCCAGTCCGGCCCGCATTGGTTCCTCTTTCCCCACACCATGGACTACATGCGCTGGATCATCGGCCAAGAAGCGGTTAGCGTGTATGCCCGCGGGGAAAAGCGCCTGCTGCCTCAGAAGAGCGTGGATGCGTACGACTTCGTGCAGGCCATGGTGGAATTCGAGAACTGCACGATCACCTTTGAGACCTCCTGGATCGTGCCGGAAGGGTATCCCGCTATCGTGGAACAATACCTCTCCCTCTATGGGACGAAAGGGAAGGTGACGCTGGACCGCTCCAATCGCGGGTTTTCGCTGGATACCGAAGAACGCCAACTGACAATTAGACCCAAAATGTGGTCGTACTTCAAGACCGATCACTCGTGGGGCAACTCCATGCGCAACATGGTGGACTGCGTGCTGGACGGCGGTGAACCGGCGATACCCGCACGCGACGGCTTAGCCGTGGTGGCCATGATCGAAGCCGCCGAACGCTCAATTGAGACCGGTCAGCCGGTCGAACCGTCCGCCCTGATTGCGGAGCAAATGTAAAGCAAACGCACTTTAGCGATATGGTCTTGGTTTCTGTTCCTTGTGGCTTTGCAGCGGCAGGAAAGAATCCCCGGGCTGCCTATCGCGGAGACTAAGACAAAGAATCACGAGGGTGCGTAACTGCGCACCCTTTCTTCATCAAGGGGAGATTGGGTAAATGGACCAAATCGGCATTGGCGTCATCGCCGCCGGACAGATGGGTCAGCGGCATGCCAACGTCTACCGGCAGCTTCCCGAGGTGGAACTGCGCGCGGTAGCTGACCTCAATACCCAGGCCGCCCACACTGCCGCCGATCCAACGGGGGCAGATGTCTACGCCGACTGGCGCGACCTCCTCGTGCGCGACGACATTCAAGCGGTAAGCATCTGCCTGCCCGACTGGCTGCACCGCGACGCGGTAATTGCCGCAGCGGAGGCCGGCAAGCACATCTTGCTCGAGAAGCCGCTGGCAATAGACGTTGCCGACGCAGATGACATGGTCGCCGCCGTGGAGCGCGCCGGCATCACGCTCCTCGTGGGGCAGACCCTCCACTTCGATCCCCGCTACGCCATGCCTTTGGAAGACTTCCGGCGCGGCGCAATCGGCGACGTCATTCACGTCTACGCCCGCCGCAACAATCCCATCGACAGCGCCGAGAAGTTCGAGGGCAATACAACCGTACTGCAATTCCTGGGAATACACGACATCGAGTACGTGCTCTCGATGGTGGACGAACCGGTGGTGCGCGTCACGGCGGAGTCCCATCAGGTGCTGGCGACCGACCTCGGCATCGATGACGCGGTCTTTACCCTCGTGAAATTCGCCTCCGGCGCTGTCGCCAGTTTTGAACATGCGTGGACGCTGCCCGCTCAGACGTATCGCGCGCTGGACGCCCGCCTCGACGCCGTGGGTACCAAGGGCATGATCCGCATCGATTGCGCACCGGCCACGAGCCTCACGATTTCCGGCGAGCAGGTTGAGACCCACGACACCTGGTATGGCCCCACACTGGGCGAAGACTATGCCGGCGCCATCTTCCACGAGGTCAAGCACTTCGTGGACTGCCTGCGGACAGGCACGGAACCAGCCGTCAAGTTAAAGCACGCGCATGAAGCGGTGCGCGTGGTGGATGCGGCCCAGCGCTCAGCCGCAAGCGGCAAGCCCGTCGAGCTTTAGCAGCCGCCCGTCACGATCGCCATTCACGCATCTCTAAGTGGAAAACCAGTAAGCGGACAGCGGCTTCCCCGTAGCTAACGTGGTGTCTTCTGCGTACCCTGCGGACGCTCCAAGCGCGCTCGGACCATTTCCTCGATGGCTGTGTAGTTCACACGCGCAAAATCGGTAGTATCTACCTCTACTACTGCGGCTGAGAGCCGGAGTGGAGCATAGACGCCGCAGCGTATCTGTTTCATCACCGCATCATGGGCAACATTGTCGACGTGCCCAGCATGACGATTGGGCGCGCGCTCACGAAAGCGGCGAGCAAGCGTCTCAGGCAGCGCCATGCAGTGAATCTCAAGGGGTGCATAGTGGTACCGCTGGACGAGCTTCGCCCACTGCGGACGACTCATCTCTGCCCAAAATGAGCTCTCCAGAATGAAGTGTGTCTGAGTAATCATCATCTGCTGTGCCATGTGCAGTAACAGCTCGTTGCTTACCGCTCCCAGCCGCTGCGACCACACGCGATCACTCCAGCCAAGTGTATCGAACAACCGTTCTTTGATGTCGTCTTTGGTAAGACAGGGTAGAGCAAACTGCTTGGCAAGCCGAGAGGCAAGCGTGCTCTTGCCGGTACCCGGCGCGCCGGAGATGACGATAAGCGTCGGGTTCAGCAACGTCGCGACTTCCGTTCACTCACGATCGTCAATCGTGACCACCCGCTCAAGCTGCCCGAAGACCTTCTCAATCGCCCGCACGTAGCCCGCCATCAAAGATTCATCATTGGGCGGCGTGAGCCCCATCAGCGGAATGACCCTATCGACTGCGTTTGAAGCGCGCGGATAGTCCTCCGGCCTATACTCAATCGAGCCACCGTAACAGCACTCCCAGGGACAGCCGCGACCATAGCCCTCCTGCTCTTGGAACAACGTCATGCGGGGCAGCAGGAACTCCGCGCGGCCTAAGCCGACGCCTTCCGCCCGCAGCGCCTCCCGTACCTTTTCGCTGGCCGGGCCCGGTTCGACGTCCAACCCCGCCTCTTCCGGCGCGAACTCTGCCACGTAGCGAAAGTACACGTGGGTGCGGTCGGACGGCACGTGCGGCAGACGCAGGCCGGGAATTCCAGCAAGGTGTTCGTTGAGATAGGCGGCGTTCGCCTGAATGTGTGCCGTGGTCTCGTCGATGCGCGTCAGTTGCGAGCGGATGAAGGCATTGGTCATCTCCGTGCCACGATACATCCAGCCC